>JAFUCO010000106.1 GCA_017459635.1 Blautia sp.
CACAAATAACTTCCGAAATCTGCTTGTCTAAATTCCGCCCTGACTGCGTTGTCGTCGGTCGCCGCAGCCCGCTGCGCCTCCTTCCTCCGCCTTGCAGGGCGAAATTTATCCTTCGCATCTTTCGGAAGTTATTCATGTACAATGCCTAAGTATCTGGTATATCTTATCTATGTCTATACTGTTTCTCACAGTCTCTGCCAGGATATCCAGCTGTTCATCCAGAACTTCTTTCCGGCTTCTCAGCTTTACGGACTCGCAGTCCTTCATTCCAGTTATGCCTTTTCTTTCCATCAGCCAGTCCGCCATTGCGGAAGTCAGGTCTCCGGTATCAAAAAGCCCGTGAACGTAGGTTCCAAAGACATTTCCGTATATGATCCCTTCGGGCTGCCCATCCTGCAGATGACAGAATGGCTCAGGCTTCCGGCCGATTGTTTTCTTCTGCCCGTCCGACAGGTGACACAATGGCTCAGGCCTTCGGTCGGTCGTCTCTTTCTGCCCGTCCGGCTTTTCCACCATGTATGTCTGCCCCATATGTACCTGGTATCCATTCAGTACAGCACCGGCAAAAGGGCCGTCGGCTGCAGCGTTCAGTGTCTGCGTCTGTATCTTTTGTTTTGAAAAGACCGTCCTGCAGGGAATCAGGCCCATCCCCCGCATCTCACCGCCATGCTCTACCCCTTCAGGATCATACAGGCTCTCTCCAAGCATCTGATATCCCCCGCATATTCCCAAGACCGGAGTTCCAGTGTCATGCAGCTTTTTTACTGCCGTCTCAAGACCATTCTGTCTGATCCACAGAAGATCCTCCATAGTATTTTTTGTTCCCGGAAGGATCACAAGATCCGGAGTCCCGAGTTCGCCGGCAGTACCAACATAGCGTACCCCGATAAGCGGGTGCATCTCCAGCGGATTAAAGTCCGTAAAATTGGATATCCTTGGAAGCCTGATCACTGCTATGTCAAGAGGCCTCCCGACATGCTTCCCGGAAAGTCTCGGGGAGAGAGAGTCCTCATCATCCAGATCAAGCTTAAGATAAGGCACAACTCCCAGGACCGGAACACCGGTCAGATCCTCAAGCATTTTAAGCCCTGGGCGAAGTATTTCCACGTCGCCGCGGAATTTGTTTATGACTGTACCAACGATCCTCTTCTGTTCATTATCCGGCAAAAGCTTTATTGTCCCGTAAATCTGCGCAAAAACTCCTCCCGGATCAATATCACCCGCAAGGATAACCGGAGCATCAACCAGCTCTGCCAGTCCCATGTTTACAATATCATCTTTTTTAAGGTTGATCTCCGCCGGGGAACCGGCGCCTTCGATAACAATTATGTCATTTTCAGCGGCCAGACTGCCGAACGAATCCATTATAACAGGAATCAGTTTTTTTTTCATCCTAAAATAATCAACCGCGCTGAAATCTCCATAAACCTGCCCGTTCACTATCACCTGGCTTCCGGTATCACCGGTCGGTTTTAAAAGTATGGGGTTCATCCGGCAGTCAGGTTCCCTGCCGGCTGCCTGAGCCTGAAGGACCTGAGCCCTGCCCATCTCGTATCCGTCACGTGTTATAAAGCTGTTAAGTGCCATGTTCTGGCTTTTGAAAGGGACAGTCCGGTATCCGTCAAGGCAGAATATCCTGCATAACGCTGCAGTCAGCAGGCTCTTCCCCACTCCGGACATAGTTCCCTGTATCATAATCCGCATTGCCATAAGGGCAGTTACCTCCGGTATTAAATCAATTGTCCAAAATCAGTTCGGATTTGAACAGCAGCATTCATCCTCAAAGGATACGCCTTCGGTTCAAGTCCGACTCTTAAGGTTCGTTAAGCAGCACCGGGAAGATCACCCGAGAGATTTATAGCATTCTAAGGGTTTCAATCAGTCTCTCATTATCCGGAGCCGTTTTTACGGCAATACGGTACCATCCGGGTGGTAATCCTTCAAAATCGCGGCAGTCCCGTATAAGTATCCCTCTGTTCTTAAGTCTTTCTCCCAGATTTTCATCCCCATAAAAAAGAAGGAAATTTGCCTCCCCTTCTACAACCCTGAATCCTGCACTTATCAGCCCGTTTCTCAGATAATTTCTCTGTGCCTTTATCAGCTTCCTTATCTGCTGCGGAAATTCTCTGTCCTCAAGTGCAGCAATTCCGGCTGCCTGGGCTGCAGAGGAAACTGTCCAGGGCGGACCACAGGCTGCCATTTTCGACAGTAATAAAGCGTCGGCCGAAATGCAATACCCAAGCCTTATTCCCGCCATTCCATAAAACTTTGTAAATGCCCTGAGAAGCACGACCGGATATTCTTTCAGTTCTGGAAGAAGGGAATAGTGCTCCGGGTCATCCAGAAAATCCAGAAAACATTCATCAACAACGAGCATGCACCCGGAAGTATGACATTTTTCTGCGATTCGCTTTAAAAGCCCCGGATCTATCGTTTTCCCTGTCGGGTTATTTGGCTGGCAAAGAAAAACGACATCAATATCCGGAGTTATATGGTCTGTAAATTCCTCCGTCAGGCTGAAATCATTCTTCTCATCAAGCATATAGCTGTCCGTCAGGCATCCCACTGTCTCAAGCGCTGCCCTGTATTCTGAAAAAGCAGGGGCAGTAATCAGCGCTCTTTCCGGCTTCAGGGCAAGCGCAAGCCGGTATATCAGATCGGAGGCGCCGTTTCCGCACAGGATAAACTCTGCTGGTATCGAAAGCTCATCAGAAAGCCGGTTCCTCAGCTCCCGGCAGAATGGATCTGGATAAGCCGCGCAGTCTTCCAGGGCTGCCGCAGCTGCACGCCGGATATTTTCAGGACATCCGGTTGGACATATATTAGCCGAAAAATCAAGTGGAGGCCTGCCGTACTCAAGTTCGTATCCGGTCAGGTCACCTCCGTGTCCCCATTTCATACAGCTCACCTCCACATAATAATTCTAACCAGTACCTGGCAGTTAACTCACTGCCTTATAATCTCAGTCACCACCGGATATTCTCGCTCACTTCCGGATATTCTCGCTCACTTCCGGATGTTCTCGCTCGCCGTCTTTAGCGTAATTCTTCGTAACTGTTCAGAACAGCCCGAAGCACTTGCTGCTGAGTTGCTGTGTGCCGGTGGCACACGTTTAGCAACGACCGAAGCGGAGCGTAGACCGTACGAAAACGTAGATTTAGCAGGCAACGGGCGATTTTGCATGCGGAGCATCGCCCGTTGCGTATCTGTTCAGGACGGGTTCTGAACAGATACAATTCTTCTTATATCTCTTCATGATAAGAAGATCCATCTGACTGTACACATGACCGCCATCCCCAGGAACCCACCTATATAAAGCATCCTGTTTGCCCGGGGAATGTCAGATGCCTCGGCCTTACGCAGCCTGTCTCCTATAAATGGCTTATCATGATATTCTCCAAAATACCACGCAGGACCGCCAAGCTGAATTCCCAGCGCTCCTGCCATTGCTGCTTCTGTCTGCGCCGAGTTTGGGCTTGCGTGATTCCTTCTGTCCCTTCTCCATATATAAAAAGCCCGGCTGCCGTCTTCACCGGCCAAAAATGCCGCAATGATCAGCAGCAGGGCGGAAAGTCTTGCAGGAATATAATTGACTGCGTCATCCAGCTTAGCTGCTGCACGGCCAAAATTCAGGTATTTTTCATTTTTATAGCCTATCATGCTGTCCATTGTATTTACAGCTTTATAGCCAAGCGCAAGCGGAGCGCCGCCTATCAGCATATAAAACATGGGGGCAATAACCCCGTCCGAAAAGTTCTCGGCCACCGTTTCCACCGCAGCCTTTATCACTCCCTCACGGTCAAGCCTTTCCGTGTCCCTGCCGACTATCCGCGCCACCGCCTCTCTGGCTTCCTCAAGAGTACCACTTAACAGTTTGCGGTACACATTAGTACTTTCCTTCTTAAGATCCGCCATTGCCAGTACCTGCCAGCTCCAGACTGCACTCAGCAAAAAGCCCGCAGCCGGGTGAATCCGGTAAAACAACCAAATGGCAAAATAAGAAAGCACGAATGTAAAAAGCGGCAGCCCCGCAGCCAGAAAAAAGCCTGCCAGCCTTTCATTAAAAGTCTTTCTGAGGCGGGGCTCCGCAAACTTTATGGCCTTTCCCATAAACACAACCGGGTGAGGCATCCACGGCGGATCGCCTAAAAGCAGATCAAGCACGAAACCTGCCAGCGCTGCATATATTATTCTCATTAATGCCCTTCTCCATATTTCTCACCAGACTAAGGAACTGTCGAAAAAAACCTGGTATCTGTTCTGAACAGTTACAAAACTTGTTCATCTGACCAGGCTGCGCGGTCACAGCATATTTCCCTTAAGGACCTGCGGCAGACCGCAGCATACACGGATCACCGTATCCGCACGCTGCGCAAGAAGGCACGAAAGTCTGCCTGCTGCCTCCCGTTTTTTTCTTTCCTCAGCATCAACCGGCACAACTCCGCAGCCGGTCTCGGAAGCTATAACGACCTTTTTTCCGGCAAGCTGATCCGCAAGAATTACCATTTCTTCAGGGCTGGCTGCTCCATAGGCCAGCTTTTCAGCATCCCTTACACAATGCTCCTCGAAGTCGTCCCTGTCCAGTCCGAGCGCACGGCATATATACTCCTGCTTACCCGCAAATAGCGGACCTGTCACAAAAATCATAGCACTCCTTTCAGGTAAAAAACCGCCGCAGCCGCGATCAGCATCCATTTTTCTGCCTGAACAAGGAACCATCCGGCCAGATCCCCCGAAAGGCCTCCGAACTGTTTTCTGCTCATGTAATAATAGTAGGCAAAAACCCCGTGGGAAGCCAGGATCATGGCTGCTCCCTCAAGTCCTCCGAAAAAACACGCAGCTGCGCTTATCACAATATCCCCGGCTGCAAGTATAATCCCTGCATTTTTCCTGTCAGATGCCTCAGCGAAAACATAAGCAAGCCCGGTGTTCTTTGCAAGCGGGAACGAAACGACAGCAAAAGCAGACTGTATCCTGCTGAGGACAAAAAGCACTCCCAAAAACAGGGCGCCCGGATGCGGAAGCGATGCCCATAAAGCTCCTTCCAGCAAAAACAGCCCGCACAGGCGTATCACGGCAAATGAACCTATATGCGGATCTTTAAGGATCTCCTGTTTTTTTTCAGGCTCCCGATGGCTTGCGCATGCATCGCAGGTGTCAGCATACCCATCCAGATGTATTCCTCCGGTCACCCACACAGGAATAAGTGTAAAAAAGGCACCTTTCAGCAGCTCCGGAACCTGCATCAGGTCAAGTACATAAGCGGTGCCGGACATAATAAGCGCAATCACGGCTCCGACAAGCGGAAAGGCCAGCATTGCATACCGCATGTCCTTCCGTTCCCAATCAAACTGAGGTACAGGAATAGCGGAATACATTGAAAAAGCTACCGCTATTGTTCTGAAAAATATCATTTTGCTGCCCCTCTCAAATAAGCGCAGTGTCTTTAATCTCAACACCGGCTGCACTGCTCATCACTCAGCAGTAACCGTATGTGTCTGCTCATCTTTCAGCCATACCGGCAGGCCGCACACAATTTCACACACCCTGTCCGCCTCAGCCGCCAGCTTCCTGTTAAGCCGCGCCAGCTCCAGCATATAATTCAGGGTATCGCCCTCATAGTCACAGCCTCCGGAGAACACCTCGTTTGTCACTACAGTCAGATGACTGCATACAGCAAGAAGTGCATGTATGCCGTCAAGCACTGCCCCGGATCCTTCTCCCTTCTCACTGTACATCTCATTTGCAGTGAGATTTCCAAGATCCTCAAGAAGAATATTTGCCCCATACGGAACCTCTGTATTCTTAAGATCCGTGTATCTCTCAATAGTCTCGAAACCTCTGTATCTTCGCATCTGATGATGTCTTTCGATCCTGGCCATAGCTTCTTCCCCGAATGGTTCCATGGCGGCAATATAGATCCGGGATCCGTCAAGGCTGCAGACATACCTCTCAGCAAATTCACTTTTCCCACTGGCGCTTCCGCCGATTATCATAGTAAACATTTTTTTATCTGTCCAGCTCTTCCCTGAATCATTTTTAACTGAATATATTTCAAGATATCCATTCCGTTTTCCTGTACAATTCTTAGGCACTGTACATGAATAACTTCCGAAAGATGCGAAGGATAAATTTCGCCCTGCAAGGCGGAGGAAGGAGGCGCAGCGGGCTGCGGCGACCGACGACAACGCAGTCAGGGCGGAATTTAGACAAGCAGATTTCGGAAGTTA
>JAFUCO010000107.1 GCA_017459635.1 Blautia sp.
AACTTCCGAAAGATGCGCAGGATAAATTTCGCCCTGCAAGGCGGAGGAAGGAGGCGCAGCGGGCTGCGGCGACCGACGACAACGCAGTCAGGGCGGAATTTAAACAAGCAGATTTCGGAAGTTATTTGTGGACAGTGCCTTAGTCATGAAAGTGTCTGCATGTCATCTATAACGGCATCAAGAACCACCGTTATAGATGAGATATGTATTTGGCGACGCTCCGCATGTAAAACCGCACTGATGGAGGAAAAATATGAAGATAAAAATAAAAAAGCTGTCAGAGACAGCCTGTTTGCCGGAGAGGGGCAGCAGCTTTGCCGCGGGGTATGACCTGAAGGCTGATATCCCGGAGAGTGTTAAAATTGCCCCTCATGAGACAAAGATGATCCCGACCGGCCTTTCAATAGAGATTCCGGAGGGATATTTCGGAGGGATATTCGCCAGGAGCGGCCTTGCGTCAAAAGAAGGCCTGAGGCCGGCCAACTGCGTAGGTGTTGTGGACAGCGACTACCGCGGGCCGGTGATGGTGGCCATTCACAATGATTCAGGCGCAGAAAGGGTGATTGAACCGCAGGAAAGGACAGCCCAGCTGGTGATAATCCCGTTTCTTGCGGCTGAGTTCGAGCTCAGCGAAGAACTGTCAGGGACAGGCCGCGGAGACGGAGGATTCGGTTCAACAGGGAGATGAACACAGGACGGTTCAAATGCCATTTAGATAGTGCCATAGTTCAGGATTTGTGGAGCTGTACGCAGCAAGTTAAGTAAACTGGAAGTGTGGCATCGAAACTTTTGGGTTGATCCGGACGACGAGATGGAGCCACGATAGTGCTGTACGGGAGACGGTGCCTGCCTGCCGCCGTGCCAGAGCCCAACTGAGACCAAAGCCGCTCAGGAAGAGCCTTCTCGCCTTATATGAAGCCGTTCCCTGTGTTCATAAATCCTTGACCTTTTCACTTTTATATGACATAATTTGGTAAACAGATAACGAAAAGATTATGATTTATGGAGGCATGTCACATAATGAATAAAGAATTTGCAGAAAATAACGGCTGCAATCCCGAGGACTGCAGCAGCTGCCCGGGATGCGGCGGGTTTTCGGAGGATTTTCCGAGGACGATCTCACTTACGATGGATGACGACACAGTTGTAGAATGCGCGGTTCTCACCATCTACCCGGTGGATGAAAAGTTCTATATCGCCCTTGTGCCTCTTGATGAGGAGGGTGAGATCGCGGCGAATGAGGTTTACATATACGGTTTCAGGACGACGGATGAGGGAAATCCGGTGCTGTCGAATATCGAGGATGATGATGAATACGAACGCGCGTCACAGGCGTTTGACTCCATTATGGAGGAAGCAGAGACTGTGGCGGCTTCTGATCCGGAGGAATGATGATGGACATTATGCCTGGTACCGGAAAGCAAAGGCGGGTTCCAGCTACGTTGCATTTTATGGCTGTCTTTCTGGCTGTTGTTTTATCAGCAGCAGGGGTCTTCGCAGGGGAAGAACCTGTGTCCGGGACTTTATTGTCTGAGGATGCTGCTTTAGAAGATGCGCTGTCTGAGGATGCGGCTTTAGAAGATGCGTCATCAGCCGGTGAAGAGCTTATCATGCCGGACATGCAGGATCAGGAAATGTATGTCCTGTCTGATGAGGAAAACTTATGGGATGCGTTTCCGGATTACGACACGGATATCGTACTTGAAGAGGAGGACGCTGAGATCCTGCCCGAAGAGGATAATTCGCTGAGTGAAGAGGAAAGCCTTAATATTCCTGATGAAACAGGTGCCTCTGCAGCTTCAGCCGTGGAAGAGCTTTCGGAGGAACCGGAAGCAGATATTCTCAAGGCCTCAGAATCTTCCGCGTCAGGCAGTAAATCTCTCATTGACATTAACACCCTGGAGCTTAATCCGTTCTGTGATCATTTTTACACGGGCGACGAGCTGGTGCCGCTTGTGATAATACGAAAACCGGACGGCTCAGAGCTGGTAAAAAACAGGGACTTTACGGTTAGATACTATAACAACATAGTGCCAGGAACTGCCAGGGTAGTCATTACAGGTATAGGGGATTACACGGGAACTATTGAATCCTCGTTCCTCATTGGCGGTGAGCCGCGGGTCACCAATGTTTATAACAGCTCAAAAGGAGCAGACATCAGATGGGAGAGGATGGACCCGGCAGAGGGGTATATAGTTTACCGCTTCCGCTCAACTGAAGGCGCAGTCCGCATATATGATATTGACGATAAGGACACAACACAATATATCGATACAAGTGTAAGAGACAACTGCTGGGGGAGAGTTTACCATTATTTTATCCGCCCGATAATGAAAGGCCGGATCGGAGTCAGCAGCGAGAGGGTACCGCTTCAGAGGCTGGCACCGGTGAAGATCACCTCCTGCATAAATTCCGCAGCGGGCAAAGCGTCACTTAAATGGGGCAGCGTAGTCAAAGATAATAAGGCACACGGATATGAGGTGCAGTATGCGCAGAGCAAAAACGACCTGTTTAACCGAAACGGTACATTCAAAAAGGCCGGTATCACCGGCAGAAAAAATATGTCCAAAACAGTAAGCGGGCTTAAAAAAGGAAAGACATACTGGTTCCGTGTCCGCGCATACTGTGATTATACTCATTCAGGAACCGGCCAGAAGACCAGAACCTGGAGCCAGTACAGCAACGTTGTTTCTTTAAGGATAAACAGATAATCGCTGCAGATTGATTCAAAGGGGAGTATATATGAAATTTATCTCATGGAACGTAAACGGCATCCGTGCGTGTGCGGAAAAAGGTTTTTATGAAGCCTTCAAAGAACTCGATGCGGATGTTTTCTGCCTGCAGGAGACAAAGTGCCAGAAGGATCAGTTCAATATAGACCTGCCGGGCTACCATCAGTACTGGAACTACGCAAAGAAAAAGGGCTATTCCGGCACGGCTGTATTCACGAAACAGGAGCCTTTATCGGTTTCTTACGGCCTTGGCATAGAGGAGCATGACCAGGAAGGCAGGGTGATAACCCTGGAATTCCCGGAATACTACTTTATTACTGTATATACTCCTAACTCACAGGACGGACTTAAGCGTCTGGATTACCGCATGCAGTGGGAGGCTGATTTCCTGTCATATCTTCTGAAGCTGCAGGAAACAAAGCCCGTGATCTGCTGCGGCGACATGAATGTGGCTCATAAGGAGATAGACCTTAAGAATCCTAAGACGAACCATAAAAACGCCGGATTTACCGACGAAGAGCGTGCCTGCTTTGACAGGCTGCTAGAGGCAGGATTTATCGATACTTTCCGATATTTCTACCCGGATCAGGAGGGAATCTACTCCTGGTGGTCCTACAGGTTCAAAGCCCGGGAAAAGAATGCAGGATGGCGGATAGACTATTTCATCACATCCGGAGCACTGGAAAAAAGGCTGAAGGATGCAAAAATACACACAGAAATAATGGGCTCAGACCACTGCCCGGTCGAACTGACACTTATATAAAACGCAAACAGCTGACCGGACTAACTGACCCGAGACAGGAAAGACGCGAACATTTGACCAGTATTGCTGACCAGAGGCAGGCAGAACGCGAGCAGCTGACAGACATTACTGAACAGATAGAGACAAAAAAGAGAACAGTTGACCCGGTATTTCTGAATAGATACAGAATAAAACGTGAGCAGCTGTCCGTACGTCCGGGCAGATACAAGCGCTTCATATACAGGGGAAAGGAGAAATAACAGAATGGAGAACAGCGGCAGGCTGACGAAGAAAAAAGGAATATTTATGATCCCCGGCGCTTATCCGATAGAGGGAGGCTACAATTTTACATTTGAGGCACCAGAGGAATCAAAGGTCTCTCTTCTGTTTTACAAAAAAAGGTCAGCAGAGCCCTTTATAGAATTCCCGTTTGAAGAGGATGACCGTATCGGAAAGGTAAGGTCGATACGTATTTTAGGCAGAGGCATCGGCCGGCTTGAATATAATTATCTGGTAGATGGAGAAGTGGTTCAGGATCCTGAGACACATGCTGTGTTCGGCAGAGAAAAATTCGGCTCTGAAATACCAGAGGATCCGCATCATATCCGGTGCGGGCTGCTGCCGGCTGAGAATTATGACTGGGAGGGCACACACTGTCCCCGTATCCCCATGGAGGACATGGTCATTTATAAGCTTCATGTGAGGGGCTTTACAAAAACGGCGGGTTCCCGGGTCAGAAAAAAAGGCACCTTTGCCGGACTGATCGAAATGATCCCCTATCTGAAAAACCTCGGGATCAATGCCGTGGAGCTGATGCCGGTTTATGAATTTCCGGAGATACAGCGCACTTCTGTAAATACAAGCCTGGTCTCGAAGAAAAAAGATAACGGAAGGGTTAATTACTGGGGATATATCCCAGGATTTTACTATGCGCCGAAAAGGTCCTACTGTGCTTCCCAGAGGCCGGAGGACGAGATGCGTGACCTGATAAAAGCACTGCATAAAGAAGGAATGGAATGCATCCTGGAGTTTTATTTCCCCGGGAATGTGAGTCCGGTCGCGGCAACCCGGGCCCTCGAATTCTGGAAACTGTTTTATCAGGCGGATGGTTTTCACGTCCATGGAGAAGGCCTCTCTGCGGATGTGCTTCTTAAGGATGGTTTTCTCTCTGAGACCAAATTGTTTGTCCCGGGTTATGATTTCGCCTCTCTGTTTAATGGAAAAGCCCCCGGGTTCAGGTATCTGGCATCATATAACAGCGGATTTCAGGAAACCATGCGCAGGCTGCTTAAAAGTGATGAGGACATGGTAGAAGGCGCAATGCACCATGTCCAGTATAACTCGGATTTCCATGGCACGGTTAACTATATGACAAGCCAGGACGGGTTTACCCTGAATGACCTGGTCAGCTACAATCAGCGTCATAACGAAGAGAACGGACAGGAAAATCATGACGGCTGCAGTTATAACTATTCCTGGAACTGCGGGGCCGAAGGCCCTACAAGAAGAACTGCAATACGCAGGCTTCGCGAACAGCAGATAAGGAATGCCGTCCTTCTGGAACTCCTGAGCCAGGGAATCCCTATGATATATGCAGGGGATGAATTCGGCAACAGCCAGGGCGGAAACAACAATGCCTGGTGCCAGGACAACCAGACAGGCTGGCTCGACTGGCGCAGCGCCGGACGCAGCGAAAAGCTGACCGGTTTTTTCAGGAAAGCTCTTGAGTACAGGGCATCCCATCCCATACTTCATACGGGGAAGAAGCTGAAAGGAACAGACTACAAAGCCCTTGGCTTTCCGGATATATCTTTCCACGGTGAAAGAGCCTGGTACGTTAATAAGGACAATTCAAGCCGGATGTTCGGTGTCATGTACTACAATGCATATGCAGTTGACCGGACAGAAGAAAGCAAAAAGAGAAAATATGTACCGGAGGATTTCATCTTCATCGCCTATAATTTCCATTGGGAAGAGAGAGAATTTGCACTTCCGAACCTTCCGAAGAACATAGGCTGGAAAAAGGTGATAGACACTTCAGAAGACTTTGACAGCTGTTTTAAACCCGGCAGTGATTTTCTGCACTATACGGTATCGGTTTCCCCAAGGTCGATCATGGTGCTTGAAGGCAGGGAGGAGAAGGAGTGAAAGCCCTAAGCCACTTTAAGACGATCACGCGGCATAAGATCCTGGTCACAAAGTACTGCTTCCGCATTGGGCTGTACAGACAGGGGATAATGCATGACCTGTCCAAATATGCGCCGTCAGAATTCCTGGTAGGATGCAAATACTATCAGGGCGACAGGAGCCCCAACAACGCAGAACGCGAGGCCACAGGAGTGTCGCTCGCCTGGCTCCACCACAAAGGACGCAACAAACACCATTTCGAATACTGGGTAGATTACGCCATTGACGATGAACGCATTATAATGGGTGCCAGGATGCCGAGAAAATACGTAGCCGAGATGGTAATGGACAGAATAAGCGCCAGCCGGAACTACATGGGCGACAAATACACAGACAATGCCCCGCTCGAATACTTCCTAAAAAGCAAAGACCGCCTCTGGTTCATCCACCCCCAGACCAAAAAAGAACTAGAAGGCCTCCTCCGCATCCTGAGCAGATACGGAGAAGAAAAACTGTTCCGCTACATAAAAAACAGATACCTAAAAGGGTGAAACTATTTCACTCCCTTAAATACTTTGTCATTAAGACGGTGCCACAGTTCACATTTTTATGAACCTGTGGCACCGGTTATTTATTTGCTTATCCGGACGCCGTAGGGAGGAGGACTGCCCATATGTCCGGAACCGCGGCCTCTGGCAGAGAAAATGCTGCGTCGCCTATTAGCCCTTCCTTCGGCAAACTCGCACAAACCGCTCAGACAGTGCCGAAGGAAGGGCAGCTATACTCGCATTTTCTGTGCCAGAGGCCGAACGGTTCCGTACATATGG
>JAFUCO010000108.1 GCA_017459635.1 Blautia sp.
CATGAATAACTTCCGAAAGATGCGCAGGATAAATTTCGCCCTGCAAGGCGGAGGAAGGAGGCGTAGCGGGCTACGGCGACTGACGACAACGCAGTCAGGGCGGAATTTAGACAAGCAGATTTCGGAAGTTATTTGTGGACGGTGCCTAAGATGTGATTGAATATGACCTGACAGGAAGACTGGAGTTTTTGGAATGAATTTTGACGGAGTGAATATTTGCGCTGAATCGGCGCGGAAGGCGGAGCGCAGTATTATAAAGACTTACAGGAAGCAGCTCTGGAGCCGTTTTACAAAGGCAATAAACGACTACAGGCTTATAGTGGACGGAGACAGGATAGCAGTGTGCATTTCCGGCGGCAAGGATTCTATGCTTATGGCAAAGCTGTTTCAGGAGCTTTATGCTCATGGAAAACAGAATTTTGAAGTGACCTTCCTGGTCATGAATCCGGGCTATAATGATGCTAACTATCGTCTGATCATTGACAATGCGTCTCTTCTTGGAATACCTATAACAGTTTTTGATTCAAAGATATTCGATATAACTGCAAGAGAGGAAAAATCACCCTGCTATCTGTGTGCCAGGATGCGGCGGGGAGCGCTTTACAGTAAAGCAAAAGAGCTCGGCTGCAACAAGATCGCCCTTGGGCATCATTACGATGATGTGATCGAAACGATACTGATGGGTATGCTGTATGGCGGACAGATACAGACGATGATGCCGAAGCTGCACAGCAACAATTTTGAGGGGATGGAACTGATCCGCCCAATGTATATGATACGTGAAGCTGACATTATTCGCTGGGCAAACTATAATGACCTGCATTTCCTCAGGTGCGCATGCCGTTTTACCGAGGGCGTGGCTTCGGAAGATTCAGACATGAGCTCTAAACGCCAGGAAATGAAACAGCTTATAGCAAGTCTCGCAGCAATAGATCCGGTCATAGAGAACAATATCTTCAGCAGCGTTGAAAATGTTAACCTGTCAACGATCATCGCATATAAGAAGGATGGCGTGAAACATCATTTTCTGGACGGATATGATGATTACCCGGAGGAGATCTGCTGATCGTTCAGGAACGGCAGGGAGATCCGCTGATCGTTGTATAACGGCCTGAAGATTTTATGACTGCTGTGGAACGGTCTGGAGATCCGCTGATCGTTCTGAGAACCGGAAGGATTTATTTCAAGGAGGACTGTCATGAAAACGATCGCAAGGATCAGGAGTGTTTTTCCTTCAAAATTCGGGATACCTCACCAGAGCGGCTGTATCGAAAGCCTGGAATCCAGAATCGTGTTTGAACCGGAATACAGAAACGCTGATGCGATAAGAGGCATTGAAGAGTTCGATTATATCTGGCTGATCTGGGAGTTTTCGGAATGTGTAAGAAGCACCTGGTCCCCCACAGTGCGCCCTCCGCGCCTTGGAGGCAATGAACGTATAGGAGTCTTCGCCACAAGGTCGCCTTACCGCCCTAACCCACTGGGACTTTCGAGCGTCAGGCTGTTGAGGGTGGAGATCACTGCAAAAGAGGGGCCAACGCTGATCATAGCCGGTGCTGACCTGATGGACGGAACCCCGATCTATGACATAAAGCCATACATTCGAACCGACATACACGAGAATATCCGCGCCGGCTTTACCGATAATAAAGAAATGCCAAAGTTGGACGTTGAATTTCCCGAGAATCTTCTTAAAAAGATTCCGGAACAGTATAAAAGGGCACTCATTGAAGTCCTGGAAAGAGACCCCCGTCCAAGATATCAGAAAGACCCCGAGCGCATATACGGAATGCCATTTGACCATTTCGATGTGCGTTTCAGAGTAAGCGGAAATACACTCACTGTTACAGATGTTGTGAACGTTGAGGAAAAATAAGACAGGGGACGGTTCCCTGTCTTATTTCACCGTTCATATCCTTGTCATCACGAATATATCGTAGACTGCCTTTACTGCGGCTTCGAAATCTCTGTTTTCTACGCCGATTATTATATTTAGTTCGCTGGAGCCCTGATCGATCATCTTTATATTTACGTTGGCATGTGCCAGGGCTGAGAACAGACGTCCTGCTGTACCGCGCGTGGATTTCATTCCACGGCCTACTACGGCTATCAGTGCAAGGTCGGATTCCATCTCAACTACATCCGGCTGGACAAGTCTGTGGATTCCTGCTATTACCTGCTGCTCTTTATCCTCAAATTCGCTCTGATGAACATAGACCGTCATTGTGTCGATGCCTGACGGGATATGTTCGAAGCTGATGTTCTGATCTTCAAACACCTGAAGAACCCGGCGGCCGAAGCCGATTTCGCTGTTCATCATTGATTTTTCGATGTTGATGGAGCAGAACCCTTTTTTTCCGGCGATTCCGGTGATCACGTATTTCGGCTTTTTGCAGGTACTCTCGACTATGAGGGTTCCAGGATCCTCCGGATGGTTGGTGTTGCGGATATTTATAGGTATTCCGCGTTTCCTGACCGGGAATATGGATTCTTCGTGAAGGACTGTGGCGCCCATGTAAGAAAGCTCCCTGAGCTCCCGGTAGGTGATGGTCTCGATCGGAACCGGATTGTCAACTATCCTCGGGTCGGCTACGAGGAAACCTGATACATCGGTCCAGTTTTCATACATGTCTGCACAGATAGCTCTTGCGAGGAGTGAACCTGTAACATCCGAACCTCCCCTGGAGAAGGTACGGATCCTGCCGCTTTCGTCAGCACCATAAAAGCCCGGAAGCACTGCTGTTTCAAGGCCGGCAAACTTTTCCTCCATCAGACGGTCTGTGTTATCCATATCTACGATTCCGTTTTCATCAAAGCGGATTACCTCGGCGGCATCGACAAACGTATATCCAAGATAGGCAGCCATGATCTTTCCGTTAAGATATTCACCTCTCGAAGCCGCGTATTCCCTGCCGTCAAGGGCGGCGAAACGCTTCCTGATCTCTCCGAAATCCTCCTCAAGCGAGAGGGTAAGGTTAAGACCACGGATTATCTCATAAAACCGCTCTTTAATAGCCTTCAGCTGATTGTCAAAATCCTCGCCTTCCTCTGCAGCGGCATAACAGCGGTACAGAAGGTCAGTGACCTTGATATCTCCATCATATCTTTTGCCGGGCGCTGAAGGCACAACATAACGCCGGCTCTCTTCTCCGCGTATGATCTCACCGGCTTTTCGGAACTGCTCTGCATTGGCAAGAGAGCTTCCGCCGAATTTAACAACTTTCTTCATTTCCTTCTCCTGTAAAAGAATTATAGTCCGCGTACCATTTTATTGAATATCAGAGGATTTTGCAAGTTTTTTTTCTGTGGTTTTATGATATACTATTCACGGCCGTAGGAATATTTACTCTGCTCTGCCATGCTTGCATGAGCAGAGCAGAGTAAATATTCCTACAGGGTCTGAGCCCTTCATGAGGAATCCAGCCGCAAAGCGGCGATGATGCCCGCAAGGGCGAGATTCCGAATGGTGGGCTCAGACCCAGCCGCTTGCGGCTGGGCCGTGAATGGTAACGATATAATGATAC
>JAFUCO010000109.1 GCA_017459635.1 Blautia sp.
CCATATGTACGGAACCGTTCGGCCTCCGGCACAGAAAATGCGAGTATAGCTGCCCTTCCTTCGGCACTGTCTGAGCGGTTTTTACGAGTTTGCCGAAGGAAGGGCTAATAGGCGACGCAGCATTTTCTCTGCCGGAGGCCGCGGTTCCGTACATATGGTCAGTCCTCCCCCTACGGCGTCCGACCCGCCAAAATCTATGCGGCGGCACACCTCCGCAAATCCCGAACCGCAGTTTAGAAACAAAAAATAAGACAGAGAACCGTCCCCTGTCTTATTTTATCTCTCAGCGTCCTTTTTTGCGGTTTCTGAGGAAGTCTGTGTATACCGCAAGAAGAATAACCATACCTTTTACGATATACTGGAAGTTGCTGTCTACGCCCATCAGGTTAAGTCCGTTGTTCAGGATACCGATGATCAGAACACCGATGAGGGTTCCGCCAAGCTTACCTGAACCACCTGCCATGGATGTTCCGCCGACGACAACTGCCGCGATGGCATCCATCTCGGCTCCGTCGCCTGCTGTAGGCTGTCCGGAGTAAAGGCGTGAAGCAATGACCATACCTGCAAGACCTGCCATCAGGCCCTCATAGGCATGTACGAAGAATTTGACTTTCTTTACATTGATACCCGAAAACTCTGCTGCCATCGCATTTCCGCCGACCGCATAGATATGACGGCCAAGGTGCGTGCGGTTCATGATGAACAGAGAGATAAGGAACACGATTATCATGAAGATGACCGGTGTCGGGATAGGTCCCACATAACCGGCGCCCGGGAATTTAAACGCATCCGTCATGCAGCGGATAGGCGCGCCGTTCGTATAGACAAGCGCGATTCCCTTTGTGATATTCATAGTCGCCAGGGTGACAATGAACGGCGGTATCGTTGTAAAGCTTATTACAAAACCGTTGACCAGACCTACAACAACACCGACAAGCACTGCAACTGTAAAGCCCAGCACTTCCGGCATGCCATAGTTGACAACGCAGGCAGCCGCCATAACGCCGGACAGCGCGATTATCGAGCCTACAGAAAGGTCGATGCCGCCCAGAATAATGACCATGGTCATACCGCAGGCAAGAAACAGGTTAGTAGAATTCTGCCTGAGAATGTTGAACATGTTCTTTTGTGTAGGGAATGTTTTGCTGGTCGTCGGGAACAGGCACAGGAACGCCACCATGGCAGCCAGTGCAATCAGGATACCCAGATTGTCCTTGAAGTATCTCCCTACTCCCTTACCAAATCTAGACATTTTAAGACTCCTCCTTCTTATTACCTTGCAGCAAGCTGCATAATGCGTTCCTGGGTTGCTTCTTCATGGCCAAGGCAGCCGACCACCTTGCCCTCCTGCATAACATAGATCCTGTCACTCATGTTGAGGATCTCCGGAAGCTCGGAAGAGATCATGATGATAGCCAGGCCCTCTTTAACAAGCTCATTCATGATGGAATAAATTTCCGCCTTCGCGCCTACATCCACACCACGGGTCGGCTCGTCAAGAATGAGGATAGTCGGTGATGTTGCAAGCCACCGGCCTATAAGCACCTTCTGCTGGTTTCCACCGGACAGGTTCTGTATCGTCTGCTCATGGCTCGGAGTCTTTGTATTCATCATCTTTATGAAACGCTCAGTGATCTCTTCCTCTTTTGCGGCGTTAAGATGGCCTTTGCTGAGGAACTCCTTCAGCACCTCTATGGTAGTGTTGAACCTGACGCTCTGCACACCGTAAAGACCTTCAGTCTTGCGGCTTTCAGGGACAAGCGCTATGTTGTATTTAAGCGCATCGATCGGTGTCTTTATCACAACCTTTGTGCCGCCCACATACACATCTCCTGTCGAGCCCGGTGTGAGGCCGAACAGCGCCTTCATGGCCTCGCTCCTGCCCGAGCCTACCAGTCCGGCAAACCCGATTATCTCGTTTTTGTGCAGTTCAAAGCTTGCGTCTTTACACAGCTTCCCGTCACTTATGTGTTCTACACGAAGGATCTCCTCGCCCTGAGGCAGATAGTCACGTGTATAGTAATTTGTCAGCTCACGGCCGACCATAAGAGCCACAAGCTCATCCTTGTTTGTTTCTGCAACGACCTTTGTACCAACGGTCTGGCCGTCACGCATGACCGTAACACGGTCGCAGATGTCAAAAAGCTCTGACATCTTATGTGAAATATAGATTATCCCGACGCCCTTGGCGGTCAGGCCCTTCATGGTCCTGAACAGGAAATCAACTTCTTTATCGGAGATGGATGAGGTAGGCTCATCCAGCACCAGAATTCTCGAATTTGCGGAGATCGCTTTTGCGATCTCGACCATCTGCTGCTGTGCAATTGACAGGCTGGCAACCTTCTGGTCAGCCCTGATTCCAAGGTTGAATTCGTCCAGAAGAGCCTGTGTCTCTTTTTCCATGGCTGATATGTTGGTATTGAGCTTTCCCCCAAGCTCGCGCCCAAGGAAAATATTCTCCGCCACAGTCATGTACGGAACCAGAACCAGCTCCTGGTGCACAATAGCAATACCGGCCTTTCTTGCGGCAGGGACACCATCGATGTTCACTTTATCACCATCGATATAGATCTCGCCTTCCTCGGCGTGGTAAATGCCGCCAAGTACTTTGATAAGCGTAGATTTTCCCGCACCGTTTTCACCCAGCAGGGCATGAACTTCACCGCTTTCAAGCTGAAGCTCTACATTCTGCAAAGCCTTGACGCCCGGAAAGGACTTGCAGATTCCTCTCATCTCAAGCAAATATTTCTGACTCATTTCGCGCACCGCCTTAAAAAAGGCTTTGCCCCGCTCCGGGAGCAAAGCCTCTGGTCTTTGTCTTCAGATCTGCAGTACAGATCCCCGTTTTAAATTACTGCCATCCGTCAGTGCCATAGTCGGCAACGTTCTCTGCAGTGATAAGGAATGTTTCGATCGGATAGGTATCTTCAACTTCTTCGCCGTCGATCCATTTGTAAGCTACCTCAGCGATGGTCTTGCCGATGGTGATCGGAGACTGTGCGCCGGTACCTGTCAGGTTGCTGTCCTCGGTAAGGAGAGCCTTAACGTCCGGTGATCCGTCAACGCCGTAGATGAGCGGAGAAACGCCTGCTGCGTCGCATGCTGCGTAGATACCAAGAGCTGTCGGGTCATTTCCGCCAAAGATAGCTACTACGTCCGGATGAGCGGTAAGCATATCAGTAGCCTTCTCATTAGCTACCTGCTGATTTCCCTGAGCATCCTGCTGGTCAACTACGTTGAACTCAACTCCGGACTCCTCAAGAGCGTCCATGAAGCCGTTGGTCCTGTCAACAACAGACTGCATTGTCGGAGAATCGAGAACCAGGATATCGCCGCCCTCCGGAAGCTTCTCAGCAAGGTCCTTGCCGCATACATAACCGGCATTGTAGTTATCAGATCCTGCATAGGATACAAGATAGCTCATATCGCCAACCTGGGTATCAAAACCAAACATCGGAATGTCAGCATCCTTCAGCATGTCGAGAGCCGGGATAATGCCGTCAGCATCAACCGGGTTTACAAACATGTACTCAACGCCTGCGGAGATAGCATCCTCAACCTGATCGATCTGGGTGTTGGAGTCATTGCCCGGGTCAAAGGAAAGGAGTGTGTCGCCGTTTCCTTCAACTACTTCGCGGATAGCGCCTTCAAGAGCTACGAAGAACGGATTGGTTCCATCCATGCATGTATAGCCGAAGGTTTTTCCTTCTGCGAATACTGACGGTGCAAAGCTGACTGCTGCAAGTGCTCCTGCGAGAGCTGCTGCCATAACCTGTTTTTTCATAGTTGAACCTCCTTAAAACTGGTTTTTTGTGATATTTGTATATTAACAGCCTCCGTCTTCCCTGTCAAATGTACATTGTCACTTTATAACAGTGACATTTGTCATATTCTTATATTCATTTTTTTCGCTGCCCCGTTTCAAATATCAGTCACTCTTCCGGCAGGCAGATATCGGTCACCTTTCCGGCAGGCAGATATCAGTCACCTTTCCGGCGGGCTGATATCAGTCACCTTTCAGGCAGGCTGATATCGGTCACTCTTCCGGCAGGCAAAAGGTAATATCCGCTTTTGTTCTCCAATCCTCTACTCTTTTTATCATCCCTTCAATGTCAAGCACTCCCATGGCGAAGCTTTTGCACAGAAGGTCGGCCGGTACGTATTCGTCATATTTATCAAATACCGGAACTTCCTTATTATATATAAGCTCCATCGGGTCATCCAGGTTTTCCGCTTCCTCTGCGACTATCCTGTAAAAGTCCTCTTCCCCGGCCTGCATGGTGAACTGCATGAAATAAGGCCTTGATGAATTAAGTCCCTTAAGGCCAAGGCGCGCGGCGCAGCGTATCTTAAGGAGACGTTCAAGCGCAAGAAATGCATAGCTGCCAAGCCAGGGAAAAAGCGCCCACATTTTTCCGCCGAGGTTTATGAGGCATCTCTCAGTCATCCCGGCCTTTTCAAAAACTTCCCTTGCTTCACCAAGGCGGCAGACCGCATGCTTCATAAGATACGGGTATGATTTTTCCTCCGTCAGCACCTGTCTCATTCTTTCAAGGATACGGGTATGAATATCGCCGGCAACATCTCCGAAGTAGGCGGGTATCTTTCCTTTCACGAGGGTACAGTACACGTTCCGCCGTTTATGATCCACCTCGTCCACCACCCAGACACGCCCGGCTATGGCTATCTTGTCGCCGACAGGCGGCGGCTTCACTATAGTCCCAAGCTCCTCGGAGCCTGAGCGAACCGAATATTCGATGTTTTCGCGGAATACCGCGTAAAACTTATAGTTCCCGGTGATCTTCTCCCCGGTGATCCCGACTATCAGGCCGCCGTTTTCGGTGCGGTTTATATGATCAGTCTCCAGCAGATGAAGCAACAGCGTCCGGTAGTCCTCCTTTGTGAATCTGCGGAAGGCCGAAAGTGTAAGCACCCGCCCTGCCAGCTCCGCGGGTGTCATCTCGCCGCAGGAGGCCAGCGTACTCATGGTCTGGTGGTAAAGCAGGCTGCAGGGATAGCCTTCAGCCCTGGGCGGCTCCACGAACCTTTCTTCTATGTAAAGCTGTACAAGCGCTATGCCCTGTATCAGGTACCAGGGGATCATGTCCGGCAGCATCGCCCGCGGTTCCGGATGGTCTTCCCGCATAACGAACCACATCTCAGACGGATCTCCACGCCTGCCGGTCCTGCCCATGCGCTGCAGAAAACCCGAAACGGTAAAAGGAGCATCGATCTGAAAGGCCCGTTCCAGCCTTCCTATATCTATTCCAAGTTCCAGCGTTGCAGTGGCGCATACGGACATCAGCGAATCGTCATCCTTCATGTCCTCCTCCGCGCTCTCCCGGTAGGAGGCCGAAAGATTGCCGTGATGTATAAGGAAGCGTTCCGGCTCGGAATTAAGCTCGCAGCACTGACGAAGGCTCTGGCACACGGCTTCGCACTCTTCCCTGGAATTTGTGAACACAAGGCATTTCCTCCCCCTCGTGTGTTCAAAAATATACGCAATCCCGGGATCTGATGCCTTTACTGGATCTATATACGAGGCTTCATTTCCGGCAGGAGCTTCATTGTAAGATTCTTCAGATATTCCATTTGAAATCAGATTTTCCAACGCCGGCGTTTCTCTGTCCGGTGCTGCATTTTCAGCTGACGGCGCTTTTCTTTCCGCCACTGCATTTTCAGCTGACGGTACTTCTCTGCCCGATTCTTCTTTGATCGGCATGTCATCTTCCGAAAAGTTTTCCTCTCCGGCCTGGGGCTCTGTGTTATAGAAGTGTTCCATGGAGAGCCGCCACACTTCCTTTCCTCCGTCAAACCTTGGTATAACGGTCCCCCGTTTTGATCCGGATGAAAGGAACCGCCCGGCTTCCTCCGGCTCACCTATGGTCGCCGAAAGGCCGATCCGCCTGGGATCGCACCCTGCAAGACGGCACAGCCTTTCCAGCAGGCAGAAGGTCTGCTTTCCCCGGTCTCCGCGAAGCAGCGAATGGATTTCGTCGATTATCACGAACCTCAGGTCGCAGAATAACGACGGGATCTCCATGTGTTTATTGATCATCAGAGACTCGAGGGACTCGGGCGTGATCTGAAGTATCCCGCGCGGCTTTTTAAGAAGCTTCCTCTTTGCCGTCTGTGATGCATCTCCATGCCATTTGGTGACCGGAATATCTTCATCCTCGCAAAGCTCCTGTATCCTCCCGAACTGATCATTGATAAGGGCCTTCAGAGGCGCAATATAAAGCACGCCGACCGATCTCGGAGGATCCTCGCCCAGCAAAGTCAGTACAGGAAAGAATGCCGCCTCCGTTTTCCCGGAAGCCGTCGATGCTGTCAGCAGAACATTCTCCGTTGTATTGAAGATAGCGTCACCGGCCGCGTTCTGCACCGCCCGTATGCTTTTCCACCCGGAACGGTAAATATAATCCTGAATAAAAGGAGCATATCTTGAAAATGTATCCATCTATTACTGACCCTCACAGTACGAATTCAGCAAAACCTTCCTCCGCATTATCTGATACTGCTTCAGACTTTGCATAGGAGAATTCATCAGATGAAAGAAGCGACGCGATCTTAATACCCGGATTCTGATACAGGATATCCAGCAGTTCAATAAAATCCCTTATCACTTCTCTCGGGGTGATGTTCTGATCAGCACCGATCCTCTCATATTCTATCCTTATAAAAAGAGCCAGGTCATCCACGGTCAGAACCGGATCATATTGATACAGGCCTGCATGCATGGAGCACAGCTTTTCACACAGTATCAGCATTTCCTCTGCAGTCAGCGGCTCAAGACGGATAACCGGCGACAGCAGATCCCTTGCCCCCGGCTTTGAAAACTTACCCTCAGCCAGGCGGGACCTCAGGGCTTCATAGCTGTATATCCCGCGTCTTCTATCCTCAAGTGCCTGAGGTGTAGCCCCCATCAGTATTCCAAGGTACCGTGCCTTTCCCTGAAGGGTGTCATTGTATATGGTAAGAAGCTTCTCATAGTTGTACTGTCTGGTTATGGAATTTGGGATCTTAAAGATATTGACCAGCTCATCTACGACGAGAAGCATCCCTGTATAGCCTGCCAGCCTGAAAAATACCGCAAACAGCTTCAGGTAATCATACCAGTCGTCGTCTGTGATGATCATGCTGACTCCAAGATCATCCCTGGCTTCTTTTTTGAGAGTATACTCTCCCCGGAACCACCTTATCACCTTTGCTTTAAGTTCATCATTACCGTCTGCCCAGGCATGGTAATATGCTGATATAAGCTTCGCGAATTCATAGCCGTGCACCAGCTCGCTGATCTGTGATGCAACCTCGTAGATCTTCCGGTCAACATGTCTCTCAAATTCCGGATCAGACTCAGACAGGCCGTTTTCCGTAATTACCGAAGTCCGGACAGAGTTTATCCAGCGGTCAAGCACCAGTGTAAGCGCTCCTCCCTCCGGCTTCGTTTTTGTTGACAGGTTACCAATCAGTTCCCTGTAAGTTGCCAGCCCCTGACCTTTAGTGCCATGAAGGCGTCTTTCAGGCGACAGATCGGCATCTGCCACTATAAATCCCCTGTCCATTGCATAGTTGCGTATTGTCTGAAGCAGGAAGCTCTTGCCGGATCCGTATTTTCCTACGATGAAACGGAATGACGCTCCGCCTTCAGAAACGATATCAACATCATGCAGCAGTGCCTGGATCTCATTTTTCCGCCCGACAGTGATATACGGCAGGCCTACTCGCGGAACCACCCCGCCCTTCAGCGAATTCAGCACCGTCTGGGCTATTCGTCTTGGCACCTTTTGTTTTTCTCTTCTGTTTTCGTTTTCAGAATTCATATTATACTGTTCAAGTTCCTCTCTGTAATCCTTATGCAGCGCTCATATTGCTGTTCAAAGTTCTCACTATATCCCTTATCCGGCGCTCATATATACTGTTCAAGATCCTCCCGGTAGTCCTCAATTAAACACAGCGTACTTCCGTCACACTCAATGACAGAGTCTCCTATCTCATCGAACAGCGCCTCATTTATCGCATCTGCAACGATAGACGGCATGAGTCTGAGGTCCCTTAATAAAGCGTCCACCGGGTCTCCTCGAAGCAGCACTCTTAAGATCCTCTGCTGTGTTTCATCAAGAATCGGTGAGCCGCCTGGTCCTTCTCCTGCTTCGGGATAAGTCTCCTCGTATTCATATTTGTCTGCCGCCAAAGCACATTCTTCTGAACTGGCTGTTCTTTCTGAGGAAGCTGTTTTTTCTGAAAAAGCTGTTCTTTCTGAAGAAGCTGTTCTTTCTAAAGAAGCTGTTCTTTCTGAAGAAGCTGTTCTTTCTAAAGAAGCTGTTCTTTCTGAAGAAGCTGTTCTTTCTAAAATATTGTTTTCTTGTTCTGTCTTCTGCAATAGTTTTTGAGAAGCGGAATTATCCGCTTTTCCAGGATTACCGGTTTCTTCCAGAACAGCTGCTTCTGATACCTCAATCTCTCTTTTTTCATCATCTGTGAGAAGACTGTCTCTTGTTATCAGGGCGTCGCTCCGTATTCTGTCCAGATTCGAAAAATCTATCTCGATCTTCGGACGGGCAGCCTCTTTCTTCATCCGCCTGTCTTCTTCTATGACTTCATCAACAAAAGGAGACAGGAAAGCTTCCCTGTCCCTTTTCCTGAGAGCCCTTCCCGTATTAAGGTACTTCCTGAGGTTCCTGTCAGTCTCATGGTAAATACCTTCAAGAAGAATTTTGTCAAAATACAGCTTCCGGCAGCACTGTTCCATCCACTGGCCGCCATCCACATAGTAAAGCCTGCATTCACTCAAACGGTACTCTGCATCTTCAGGCATTTTTCCTGAACGATATACCGCGCTCCTGAGCGGACTGAAGCGGAAAGTATACATTCTGCCAAAGCACTGGGTAAAAAGATCCTGGCCGCCCACCATGTATCCTGTTAATGCCTTCCTCCAGACTTCGGCGAAAAGATGCATGCCTTCATCTTCGTTCTTTTGTATAACGGGCGAAGCGTCCGGACGTATTCCGGCTAAAGAGCACATCGAAAGATATACTTCCCGGTCACTGTACCTGTCCGGAAAGCGGAGACGCATCAGATCTTCGTCAGTCTTCTTAAGGGCTGGATCCATATACCGGTACGCAGTTTCCACAGGCATCCCCTTGATCACTGCATATTCAAACGCCCATCTGCGGACACTTTCCCGGATCTCTTCATTTCCGAATCCCGCGTCCAGATAATTCTCCTTAAACTCGTCAAGCTTTTGAAAAGTCTCCTCCGGAGAAGATACGCCGATTCCGTTAAGGAGCTCATATATGTAGATTTCCGCAAACGCGGCGCATGTGCTTTTGTAATCACCTTTTCTGATACCTGTCCGCCAGGCAAAATATCCTCTTAGCTGTCTGGTATTAAGATCATGATAAGTCGGAATAAAAAGATTCACCTGCCCATTGTAAGCCAGATCATCCTCATAATCCTTCATGAACATGCCCTGAAGATAGAAGTTCTTGCATTTCTGCCTGAATGAACCGTCGCCAGGCTCGTAAAGCCCCTTCATCTTCTCTATCATACTGTTTGATTCCGGGTCACTCTGCCTTTCCTCTGGCGAAAAGATCTCAGCTTCAAGCCAGCTTAACAGTTCACTTCTGTTTTTTTCGGAAGTGTCTTTTTGGGAAATGTCTTTCCCGGAAGTATACTCCTTTTTGGTTGCTTTTTTTAAATCAGGCATTGCTTCCGCTTTTGCAGGAAGCGCCGTATCCATATATTGCGGCTTTCCAGTTTCCCGAAGATCCGGCAGTTCAACTGTGTATGTCCGCGCATCCTCTAAAAAGAGCGCTTTGTCAAAAAGACGCAATACAAGTTCCCGGTCGGTACGTTCGTCAAAACGTACCCCTATCCATTTAATCCCGTGCATCCTGAAAGGAGCCTGAATAAAAGGGCGGGACAGTCTCTTTAAAACCTCCCGGCCGCATCTTATATCACAGACTTCCACTTCCTCGCCTGTATCCTCATCCCACTGCCTCATAAGAAGAGCTGCCCATTTCTGGTTATACGGATTTATAAGGACCGAAAGCCGCCTGTTCTCAGGCCATCTGAATTCTTCCCTGATATGATATTTTTCCCGGGCATACGCCGTAAGATCACTAAGTTTCATGGCCATGTTCTGCTCTGTTTACTATCATAAAACCAAAGACGCTTCACATACGTAAACACTTTGCGCCTTTATCCTTGCGACTGTTCAACCTTATGAAACACTTAAAAAGAACGTCTCAGAACCTATACAATAAGATTCCTTACCAAAGTATTCTAAAACAATTATCATAGTTTATCAAGCCCCCGACAAACCCCACATAAGACAGGGGACGGTTCTCTGTCTTATTCTTTAGTTAGTGCTTTGAATAAGGATTTGTATAACTGCCGGCAAACAGCCGTAGGGAGGAGGACTGCCCATATGTACGGAACCGTTCGGCCTATGGCACAGAAAATGCGAGTATAGCTGCCCTTCCTTCGGCACTGTCTGAGCGTTTTTTGCGAGTTTGCCGAAGGAAGGGCTAATAGGCGACGCAGCATTTTCTCTGCCATAGGCCGCGGTTCCGTACATATGGGC
>JAFUCO010000022.1 GCA_017459635.1 Blautia sp.
GAGACAGTTCGGTCCCTATCCGGCGTGGGCGTAGGATAATTGAAGGGAGCTGTCCTTAGTACGAGAGGACCGGGATGGACGGGCCGCTGGTGTACCGGTTAGCGTGCCAACGCTATGGCCGGGTAGCCAAGCCTGGAAGGGATAAACGCTGAAGGCATCTAAGCGTGAAGCCCCCCCTGAGATGAGTTATCCCATCGAAAGAGTAAACCCCCTTGAAGACGACGAGGTAGATAGGGCAGAGGTGGAAGTGCAGTAATGTATGGAGCTGACTGTTACTAATCGGGTGAGGGCTTGACCAAAGCTCAGGTCAGATGAGATTTTCAGGAAAAAGATGTTGCATGTGTGCAGTTTTGAAGGTATAATACCAATAGATGATCCTCCTTCGCTCAGTCGGTAGAGCACGCGGCTGTTAACCGAAGGGTTGTTGGTTCGAGCCCAACTCGGGGAGTTTGAAAAAGAAAACGTGCTATGCTTGTTTTCTGTTTGTTGTATAAATCATTTGGTATGATGTTCCGGCTCCTGGGTCAAGTGGTTAAGACACCGCCCTTTCACGGCGGTAACAGGGGTTCAAATCCCCTTGGAGTCACTTTTATGAAATTACAAGTCCTGGCATTTGGGTCAGGATAATTGTATTTTCATCTATGGACCTTTAGCTCAGTTGGTTAGAGCAACCGGCTCATAACCGGTCGGTCCTGGGTTCGAGTCCCCGAAGGTCCACTTTAATACCCGGCCCAGTGGCTCAGCTGGTTAGAGCGCCGCCCTGTCACGGCGGAGGTCGAGAGTTCGAATCTCTTCTGGGTCGCGAAAAATCGCTTGCATAATGCAGGCGATTTTTTTATAATTGTTTTAGACATTTTGCAAATGTTTCTAACGGCGTTTTTTAATTGATACGCCGTTTGAAGCCTGTAAGAGATTGTATGTTTTATGTACCTGCTTAAGGAGTTTCAGATCCTGAGAGATTTTAAAGAAAGGAATGGTAAAATATCATGAAAAAGATGATCGCGGTTGCGGCAGCTCTTATGTTGATTCCGGTAATGCCTGTTTTTGCAGAGGATTATGGTGCTGTTGAAGGTGGTGGCGACGTTTATTATTCAGATGATTCATATGGTGATGAATACTATGATGAATCAGAATATTACGAGGACGGCTCATATGACGACGGGGCATATTATGATGAATCATATGATGAGAACTATTATGATGAATCATACAGTGATGTGCCTACGGACATAGACTCATTGTTAAACGCATATCAGATTCTTGAGCAGCGTGTACAGGCTCTTGAAGAGCAGATCGCAGAACTCACCGGAACAGCTCCGGCAGCTTCGAAGCCGTCAGAGCAGAAGTCTGCAGAAGACAAAGATGCTGCAGAGCAGGAAACCGGGGAGACCGAACCTGCGGAAGAAGCTCCGCAGGAAGAGCCGCAGGTACAGCGTGACTGGGTTGACGGACTGCCGGGCATTATACTTACAGGTGAAAGCGCTTATCCTGAACCGGGTACAGATCTGATGCAGTATGTGCTGTTTTTCAGGAACGAGTCGGAAGATGACGCAGCATTCTATTGCCAGGCTTATGCCAAGGATGCCGAAGGAAATATTATAGGAACATCCGAAGAATCCATCGTGAGAGTTGCGAAAGGATATGAGATTCCGGTAGAACTAAACTTCTCAGGTCTCAGCTACTATGATGTTATAGGTATCAACTATTCTGTGGCGCCGCTTGAGCCGGATGAATACAAACCTGCCCAGATGTATCTCACTTGTGAAGCAGCGCAGGAAGGCAGTACCCTCAACATGACAATGACTGCTAGGGAATACACCGTAAAGAATGCCAAGGCATTTATAGCTGTCTATCAGGATGACAAGATGGTGGACCACAGCATAGTCGATTTCAATTCAAATCTTGATGAACTTGAACCGGATATGCCGATAGTCCAGAGCTATACAATACCGTCAACAGTAACCTACAACAGATACAGAGTGCTTCCGATGGGAGAATACAGCGAATAAGAAAAAATATGGAGCCGGATGCGGCAGCCTGAGGGCTGCTGCATCCGGCTCTTTTTGTTAATGGTCATGAGAGGGTTATTACGCACAGTTCGTGCATTGCCCGGGTGGCGGCAATGTACTTTGCCCTTGTTATAAGATCAGATTGAATCTTTGTTTCAGGGAAAAGTATAAATACTTTATCAAATTCAAGGCCTTTGGACAGGTAGAAGGTGGTCACTGTCAGGCCTTTTTTAAAATTCCGGCTGTTTTTGTTAAGCAGCGAAAACCGGTTTGCAGTGTCATAACCTTTCGCCGACAGGGCATCTCTGAGTGATCTGCTGACAGATGAGGCTGTTCCCTCGGTGAGTGTTATCACAGCCATTGTCTCTGCAGAAGCTTCAGTAACACTATCTGCAATGAACCTGACTGCCTGTGATATTTCGCTGACGTTGATTTCCTGAACCGGACTGCCATGCCGGTCAATGAGGTCAATGCCTTCTATACCTTCCAGATGGTTTGCGTATTCTGCTATTTCTACAGTGTTCCGGTAGCATTTGTCTATGGAGAGCATCCGTATATTTTTTCTATAAATGCCCGGAAGGAATGTCAGCACATCATTCGGGGTACCCGAAAGCGTCTGTGAACGGTCGCCAAGTATAGTCATACGGCATTTGAACATCTGTGAAAGGACTGTATACTGCAGCCAGGAATAGTCCTGCATTTCATCCACGATAAGGTGCTTCACGGTAGAATCCGGGCGAAGCAGCTCAAGACGGTTCTTCATGTAGAGCATCGGATACACGTCTTCATATTTAAGAAACCGCTTTTCAAGAGGAACATCCGGCAGAGTTTCAAGTCCGGCAAAGGACAGGAAACGGTTGTAGATCTTATAGTAATCCCTTAACTCATACATAGACAGGAATTCTTCAGTAAGTAGCTCCTTTTCTTCAGGATCAAGATCCTTACGGTGGAGAGTTTCTATCTGGTCGATAAAGTAATCGGCAATTTCCTGCATTCTCGAGAGAAGTGGAGTTTCCGGAAAGCGCTCATAGAAGAACTCAATTATCTCCTCCTCAGAGAATGTTGTCCCGCGGTATACCACATCATGGAAATTCATCAGTTCATCTTCAAGCGTAAGGATGAAAGATTCCATCAGATCTGTAAATTCACGGGACTGTTTGTATTCATACATTGCGAGGAAGGAACTGTCTTTTACATTCTTTGCGGCCAGCTCCTGCTCAAGCAGGTCATACCTGTCCTCGCAGTCGTTGACAATATCTCGAAGCTGCCTGTAGGCATAAAGGTCAAAGGTAAGCTCACGGATATTCTCCTCCCCAAGCTCAGGAAGTATCTGTGAAATATAATCCGCAAAAATTCCATTAGGAGAGAGGATCAGGACATTTGAAGACTTAAGGCTTCCCCTGTCATGATACAGAAGGTATGCTATACGGTGAAGGGCGATGGAAGTTTTTCCGCTGCCGGCTGCTCCCTGGATTACAAGTATCCTGTCTGTCGTATTCCGGATTATTGCGTTCTGCTCCTTCTGTATTGTACGTATAATATTCTTCAGCCGGTTGTCCCCAGCACTGCCGAGCTCCTGCATGAGCACATCATCATCAATCTTAAGGTCACTTTCAAGCTCATATATGATACGGCCTCCGCGGATCTTATACTGCCGGCGGGACATGATTTCGCCGTTGATTGTACCGACTGGCGCTTCATAGGAAGCCGGGCCTTTTTCGTAATCATAAAAAAGGCTGCTGACCGGCGCTCTCCAGTCATAGATAAGAGGAACAGCCCCTGCGTTCTCCGCAAAATTCCCTATTCCAATATAAAAAATCTCAGGCTCGTCATCGCCATCATAGCAAAAATCAACTCTTCCAAAGAATGGATTATCGACCATCCGGTAAAGCCTGCGCTGCAGACGCATTTCATCTTCACCGGCCTGCATCTCACGAAACAGAGCCTGCTGGTTATCATAGTTCTCATAACCATACTCGTCCATCTCAGTATAGTTTTCCCAATAGTAAGCATTCATGCGTTCAATATCCTGCTTACCCTGAAGGATCGAAGCATCAAGCTCCAGGATCCTTCTCTTTAGTTTTGCTTCAATAAAATCAAGATAAGCGCTTCCGTCTTTCAGGATTTCTGTCATATATGTACGCTCCTGTAATTTTCTTTTTTTCGGTACGTGTAAAGACTATGTTGACATATCCACTTTTTCATGAAGAGTATAGCACAAAACAGAGTGTTTGTGAACACAGAGAACCGTCCCCTGTCTTACACAAAATCGGAGTTGCTCACGGTTCAGCCGCAGGCGGCTGGTTCTGTGCTTTACATTCAGAATCTCGCCCTTACTTGTTTCATCGTTGCTTCGCGGCTGGAAGGAAAAAAAGGCTGTGATTACCAAAAAAGAGCGTGCCCAAGGAAAGGGGGTTAGGGGTGGCGAAATAAGTAAGACTTTTTTCACAGCCCCTTATCTGTGTTCATGTTGCACAATATGGGCTATATTTTTTTGTTGGAAATGCTGAATTGCAAAGCGTGAAATATTATTACATTGACAAATAATGCTTTCGAAACTATAATACAAATTGTAAAAATAAACCGCCAAATTCGATACCTGTTCTGTCTGAATTGACAAGCTGTGTCGAAATTGAGGGCGGCGCCATGAAACTTTATTTTTTATTTATGGAGGGTAAAAAATGAAAGCATTGGTAAAAAAGAGTCTGATCGTAGCAGCAGCTGCAGCAATGGCAATGGGAATGAACGTATCCGCTGAGGACATTACTCTTGAATTCCAGCAGTGGTGGGGTGTTGAGCTTCCGGACGGCGCACTTCAGGAGATAGTTGATGGATTTACCGCCGAGACAGGCGTAAACATCGAACTTCTCAGCAATCCTTATGCTGACACCAAAACACAGATCGCAGCAGGTGCAGCTACAGGAACAATGGCAGATGTAGTAGGCCTTGACGGATCCTGGGTATATGACTTTGCAAAACAGGGCGCTATCGCTGATCTTACCACACTTATGGATGAAGATGGCTATGACACCTCACAGCTTTCCGACCAGATCAAATATGAAGGCGACACCTACATGATCCCGGTCGTAAACTTCGCATATCCGCTGTATGTAAACCTTGACATTCTTGAAGAAGCAGGCGTAGAGGCTGTTCCGACCAACTGGACAGAGTTCCTTGACGCATGTGCAAAGATCGCTGAGAACACCGAATATGCTGCATACTGCATCCCGCTCAACACAGAAGCTCCGAACGGAATACAGAACCAGTTCAGCTCCTGGCTGTGGGCATCAGGCGGCGCGCTCCTTACAGATGGCAAACCGGCTCTGACAGACAATGAAATGCTTGTAAAGGTTGCCGAGCTCTTCAAGACCATGAAGGACAACGGATATCTCTCCGCTGGTGTTGAAGCTATGAAAGAGCAGGATATGGTCAACGAGTTCGAGAACGGCCGTCTTGCATTTATGGTTGACGGTATCTCCCATCTGACCACCATCAAGAATGAGAGCCCGGACCTCAACTTCACCTATGCTGCAATGCCGAAGGCTGACGACTATGACGGCCAGAGCGGACTTGATGTTGCATGCTGGGGCATCGGTATTGCCGAGAACTGCGAGCACAAAGCAGAAGCCATCAAATTTGTAGAGTACATGATGAGCCCTGAAGTAAACGCTAAGCTTTCTGAGCTTGCAAACGCTTTCCCAGGAAACTCCACAGCTGAGCCGGACTACTCCGCAAACGATGAACTGTTCCTTACCGCTTTCGAAATCTTCCAGGCCGGATATGCTATCAACGAGTTCACCGGAGCTCCGACAGCAGAAGACCTTATGAGAAGCTTCAACGAACAGCTGATCCTCTACTTCGATGGCGACACCGAGAGCGTAGACGATATGCTTGCAGCTACACAGGAAGCATGGGAAGCAGCTTACAACTAAAGCTGTAAAAGATCTTCGAAATAACAGCTTTTCGAACAGATCCTGAGTGCAAGCGTGCTCTGATGCATTAACATTCTGCCGGACAATGAAAGCGGCTGATCTATGAAAATGCTGATGCGCTGCCTGTGAAATCGTAATAGTTTCATACGAAGCGCGGGAGTGCACAAATTAGTGTACCCCCGCGCTTTTTATGTAATAAAGCCATATGTGTTATCACAGCGTTTTTTATGTAATAAAGCCATATGTGTTATCACAGCGTTTTTTATGCAACAAAGCCATATGTGTTATCACAGCGTTTTTTATGCAATAAAGCCTTATAGTGTTACCACAGCGCCTTTTATGCAATAAAGCCTTATAGCAGGCGTACGCCGAAATGAACGCAATCCGATAACCGGCGTTCGGCGAATCGGCTGTGCGGCGTTTTGCGTAATTGTGCAGGACAGGTGAAGTAGATATACAGCCTGTCTGGCAGCTGAAATAATAAAAGCGCTCATTTACATAGCGCGAAGGGAGGGTGAAAGCTTGGACAGTAATAAGATGAAAAAAACGCTTACCCCCTATGGATATCTGGCTCCGACACTGATCCTGATGATGATACTCCTTGTAGTACCTATCATCATGGTTATCAGATACTCCATGTACAATAACGTAATTGCGGAAAAGAATCCGGTGTTTGTAGGTTTCGCAAACTATGCAACTGTCCTCAGCAGCAAGGATTTCTGGAACGCGATCAAACATACTCTGTATTTTGTCATTGTCAGTATTATTGCACATATGCTTATCGGAATGATATTTGCGCTGATACTGAACACAAATTATCTTGGAACAAGAACGAAGGGCATCTTCCGTGCGATCTACGCCCTGCCCTGGATGTTTACAGCATCTGTAATCGCCATTACCTGGCGTATGATCCTGGATCCGAACGGTGTGCTTAACTATCTTATCCAGCTGTTCCATATTTCGGATACACAGATCACATTCCTGGCTTCAAGGGATATCGCGCTCCGGTCTGTTACACTCATCAATATCTGGTCAGGATATCCATTCTATATGATCAGTATTCTGGCAGGCCTTCAGGGAATATCCACTGATCTGTACGAGGCCTCAGCTCTTGACGGAGCCAATGAGGTGCAGACATTTTTCAGGATCACCATCCCGCAGCTGAAGCCGATCCTTATCAGCCTTATCATGCTGGACTTCGTGTGGACGCTGCAGCAGTTCGCCCTGATATGGATGACAACGGGCGGCGGTCCTGTCAACGCAACTGAAACGGTGAGTACCTGGATCTACAAACAGGGCTTCACGAAATTCCAGTATTCAATGGCCTCCACAGGCGCCGTGATCCTGCTCATTCTCTGTACGATCATCGGCATCTTTTATGTAAGGCATCAGTTAGCGGAGGACTAAGCTATGATAGGAAGAAAAAAACCACTGGTAAAGGTTCTCATCATCGTTCTCCTCATTCTCGGCACTTTCTGGGCAGGCTTCCCGGTGCTCTGGATGCTTTCAAACTCCTTTAAGGGAAACGCCGAGATGTTTGCGAATCCGCCTGCGCTGATCACTAAGAATTTCAGCTTCAGCGCATATGGAAAAATATTCGCAAACCCGGAACAGGTAAGGTTCTTCATCAACAGTTATGTTATCTCAGCTATCGTCGTGGTGCTGACGCTCTTTATCGGAATCATGGCAGCGTACGCTTTCAGCCGCTTCAGCTTCAAAGGCAAAGGCGTTATCAACACTGTGATCGTTGCGGTTCAGGCAGTTCCGCCAATCACACTGCTTATCCCGTATCTGAGCCTTATCGTTTCGCTCAAGATATTTAACACGTATGGCGCACTGGTTCTGACATATCTGGTCTTTACCCTGCCATACTGCATACTGATGGTAACGGGCTATCTGAACACCATGCCAAAGGATCTGGATGAAGCAGTCATGATCGACGGCGGCTCAAGGTGGACCGCCCTTTGGAAGATCCTGATCCCATCGGCTATTCCGGGACTTGTATCGGTCGGTATGTACACCTTCATGCAGGCCTGGAACGAGTACCTTTTCGCACTGACACTGACAAAAACAAACGACATGCGTACGGTCCCTGTAGGAATCAACCTTCTGATGGGACAGCATGCCTATGAGTGGAACCAGATGATGGCAATGAGCGTTCTCGGTTCTCTGCCGATTCTGGTACTGTTCCTGTTCTTCCAGAAGTATTTCATAGCCGGTATGACGGCAGGTGCGGTCAAATCATGAAAAAGCATAATATTCTTTCCGCAGGGATGGCCTTCTGCGATATTCCGCTCAGGCCATGCCCGGCAAATATCATGGAGCTTGACAACTGGAATATTGAGCCGGTGGAATATCATACCGGAGGCGACGCACTGACGGTTGCCGTTGTCCTTGCAAAGATGGGGGAGGATGTTACTCTTTCATCGGAAGTGGGGAACGATTCGGCAGGACAGTTCATAAAAAAAGAGCTTGACCGCTGCGGTGTAAAAACGGACCTGATCCGTACCGTAAAAGAGTATTCAACGGCAACCTCCTATCAGCTGATCGAGGAAGACGGCCAGAGACATTTTCTGGTAGATAAACGCATACATTTGCTGCCGAAAAGCAGTGATGTGCGGGATGAGGATCTGAAAGGCAGGGATCTTCTGTTTTACGGCAGCGCCCTTGCCATCAACAGCATGGACGATGTCCAGATCTCCGACCTGTTCCGGAGGGCGCATGCGCAGAATGTGCCAACAGCGATGGACGCGTCGGTAGCGGTTCCGGATTCGGCTGAATGCAAGATGGATCTGCTGCGTGAAACGCTGAAGGAGACCGATATTTTCATCCCGAGCTACGAGGAAGCTTCGTATCTGGCGCAGAAGACCGACGTTTACGAGATCATTGATGCCTTCAGGCAGTTCCCGTTCCGCGTATTCGGTATTAAGCTGGGCTCAGAGGGCTGCATTGTGACGGAGGATTTTAATGATTTCATAAAGGTGCCGCCATGCCATGTCGAGAAGGTAGTTGACACTACAGGTGCCGGGGACTGTTTTATGGGCGGATTCCTGTGTGCCTATCTGAAGGGCTGGACGCTCCGCGAATGCGCAGTCTTCGGAAGCGCTGTCGCAGCATTCGGCATTTCCGATATCGGCGCAACCACAGCGGTTCCGGATTTTGATACGGTATACTCGTTTATGAAAAGAAGTCTCTGAATTCCCGGAGAAGCTCCGGACAACTAACATTATGGATATAAAAAACAGGTTTCAGAATGCATATGAAGAGCTTGAAGATGCCGTGAAAAGGAGGAATGAAAGGCAGGTCTATACATGCCTCGGATATTCCAGCAACCTGGATGTGCTCCTCGATTTCAAGGCTGAAAAGCTTAACGAGATGCTTGCAGGATATCTTCCGGATGAAGGATATCAGGATATGAAGAACGCCGGGATAATACAGAATGTGCAGGATCTTCTCCATACCATCGTATATTTCTGCACCAACGGCATTGGCGGTGAGGCGGATATAACAGACCCATCCCTGATTTTTGAGAATTTCGCTTACAGCTATGGAATGGGCGGCACTGCCGTTCAGGCCGCTATGGCACTTTCAAAGGTTGGGGGACACTCGGTGGTGCATTTAACTGATGATTCACAGGAGGTTCTGGATATACTGGATTCCCCTTTTATTCATGCGGCAGACCCTGAGGGAAGGCTCTGCAGAACCAGAGACATTAAGGGGCACAACCCTCAGGAGCTTCATTTTATCCTGCAGTTTAAAAAAGGCGATGTGATCAGGACAGCGGGTCAGGAGACGGAAATTCCTTGCTCAAACCGTCTGATACTGACCAGGAACACCGTTAACGAAACACTTCCTCTGTGGGAGCCGTTTTTCCGCTGGACAGAGGAACATGCACAGCAGGTGACCAGCAATGTCCTGTCAAGTTTTAACGCAATAACAGACCCTGCAGTCCTGCTGAAACGGCTGGAATTTGTAAAGCGGCATGCGCAGGTTTACCACCAGAATAATCCGGACGGGATAATCTATTTTGAAGATGCGCATTATCACAATGCAGAGGTCAGAGGAATCTGCATGGATACTGTTTACCCCCATGTAGACATCATGAGCATGAACGAGGAGGAGCTTCAGTATACCCTGGAACAGATGTTCCTCTACAGGCTTGACATTGATGATATAATTGAGTGCGTTCAGGGTGCGGAATTTCTGATGAAACGATATACTGTCAGGAAGGGCATCGTAGTCCACACAAAGGATTATGCCATGTTTGTGGGTGCCCCCGGAAATGTGGATATCGAAAGCGGACTGATCTTCGGTGCTGTTATGGCAACAGCAAAAGCCATGTTCGGCGGCTATGGAGGAGAAAAAGAAATCCGTGAGGTTCTGAAACTTCCTCTGAGCGAAAAAGGCTTAAGGAACAGAGAAGTGATAATGAACAGTCCATGGAAGGACCGTGTAAAGATCGTGCCTACCTGTTACATCGACAAGCCTAAGTATACCATAGGACTCGGAGATTCCTTTACCGCAGGAGTACAGCTGTGCTTCTAGCAGGAATCACTGAAGCCGCGGATTGTGCATGGCTGTCAGACACTGTACAGGAATCACTGAAGCCGCGGATTGTGCATGGCTGTCAGACATTGTACAGGAACCATTGGAGCCGCGGATCGTGCATGGCTGTCAGGCACTGTACAGGAACCATTGAAGCCGCGCATTGTGCATGGGCTTATCAGGAGCTGTACAGGCATCGGTGAATACCTGCATGGACTGGCAGGCGTCGTACGTTCACACATTAGTCCGGAAGAGTCCGGACCTGAACAAATATACAAGACAAGAAAAGGAGACAACACTATGTTAATGAACATGAAAGACATCCTGGCTGTAGCAAAAGAAAACAAGTTCGCCATTCCGGCATTCAATATCAGTGACTGGTCCATGTTCCTCGGAATAATGGATCTGTGCGAGGAGACCAACTCTCCTGTCATCATTGAGATCCATCCGGACGAGCTTTCTTTTACCGGCCCGGATCTTGTAACAGGAATAAGAGAGCGCGCTCTCAAATCACCGGTTCCTGTATGCATACATCTTGATCACTGCAGCGATTTCGGCAAGATAATCTACGCTATCCAGTGCGGCTTTACATCCGTTATGTTTGACGGAGCGCACCTTCCGTTTGATGAGAACATCGCCGGGACAAAGAAGGTAGTCGAAGCTGCTCATCCGGTAAATGTTTCGGTCGAGGCTGAACTTGGAACCATCGGTTCTACAAACCCTGCAGATCTGGAAGGCGGAGCCGCCAAGATAATCTATACAGATCCGGAAGACGCCGTGAAATTCGTAGCAGCTACAGGTGTTGATACTCTGGCTATAGCAATTGGAACCTGCCATGGACTTTATCCGGCAGGCATGAAACCCGAACTGAAGCTTGACATCCTGAAAGAGATCGAGTCAAAGGTGGACATCCCCCTTGTTCTTCATGGCGGTTCCAACAACCCGGATAAGGAGATCGGCGAGTCAGTTACCCTTGGAATCAATAAGATCAATATTTCCTCGGATATCAAGGTTGCATATTTCAACAAGATGCGCGAAGTACTCGAAGACAAAGGCCTCAGAGAGCCGAACGAGATCGAGCCGCCCTGCATCGAAGCTATGAAGGTCGTTGCAAAGCATAAACTTGATCTGTTCCAGACCACGGGGAAAGCCTCGCTTTACTGATATGGGAGATTTTACGATTGTCGACAGAGAAGTTCTGGAGGTAATACGGGAAAGATATGCCGATCTTTTCCCGGCAGAAAAAAAGACGGCGGATTTTGTTCTTCAGAATCCGCCGGCCGCTGTTACCATGAATGTGGCTGAGCTTGCGAAAGCGAGCGGTGTCAGCGATGCGACAATCGTCAGGCTGTGCCATCATCTGGGATACAGCGGTTATTATCAGTTCCGGATTGCTCTGTCCCGAGAGATCGGTAAAGAGCAGTCCAGGGAAAGCCGCGTGCTGACATCAAATGATGCCATCAGCAGCATGTTCGAAGAGTTCAATACATCGGTAACGATGGTAGGCCGGGACCTTGACATCGAAACTCTGCGAGGATGTGTTTCACTTTTAAAGAACGCAAAGTTTGTGCATCTGATAGCAATGGGAAACACAACGACACTCACCAGGTATATGGGATTCAGGCTGGAAAGACTTGGAATACGGAGTACATATACAGATCTTCCCGAATATTTCATGAATCACATAAATCTTGCAGAAGACGGGGACATTGTGCTTGCAATCACAAAGTCGGGCTCATCCAGGGCTGTGCTTGACGCGATGAGACTGGCGAGAGAGAAGAAGCTTCCGGCTATACTGATCACTGCCTTTGAAGACTCTGAGGCTGCCTCACTTGCGGACTATGTGCTTAACAGCAGGGGAACGAACAAAAGCAGGGATTATTACAAGGGATATTCCTACCTGAATGAATTCATTCTGGTTGAAACTCTGCTGGGATTTGTTGTCAACGAAGAACTGATAATACAGAAGAATGCGGACCTGCCGGAACTTATACTGGCTGAGAACAAGGAAAAACGGGGACGGCACTGGAATGACACGCCGTGTTGAAAGTCTACCGGCGGATACAAACACTTTGCAGGAAATAAGACAGGGTAAGACAGGGGACGGTTCTCTGTCTTATGAAAATATGAAAGAGAACCGTCCCTTGTCTTACTTGAAAATGAGACAGAGAACCGTCCCCTGTCTTATGTTGCGGGGAATGATTGATTTATGCCGGAGGGATTTCTGCTGCGGTTATAAAGAGAGGAAATACAGCAATGAAAAGATCAAGAGTTAATGAAGTTATAAAAGATATGGAAAAGCTGTGTGCAGAGCATGGCTTTGAGCTGCCGCCGTTTGCATCCTGGACAACGGAGGACTGGGCAGCAGCCGATCATTCCTATGATGAAATACGTGAGAACAAGCTTGGATGGGATATAACAGACTATGGACTTGGCAAATTCGATGAAGTCGGCTTCGCCCTTCTTACCATAAGGAACGGCAATCAGAAGATGCCAGAGAAATATCCCAAAACATACGCTGAGAAGCTCCTCATGCTGTATGAAGGCCAGACATCTCCCCTGCATTATCATGTGAACAAGATGGAGGATATCATCAACCGCGGCGGCAATGATGTTTATATCACCGTCTGGAACGGCACAAAGGAGATGGAAAAGCTCGATACAGATGTCACCATATACTCTGACGGACGTGTGTATACAGTACCCGCCGGCTCACAGGTCTGCCTGAAGCCCGGAATGAGCATCACCATAATGCCCTACATGTTCCACGATTTCGTGGTTCCAAAGACAGGCGGTTCCGTGCTGCTCGGCGAAGTATCCATGTGCAACGACGACGAAAACGACAACTACTTCTACGACAGAATGGGACGATTCCCGACCATCGAAGAAGACGAACCGATATACAGGTATCTGTGTACAGAATACCCGGAAGCTAAATAAATATTGAGCAAAATAAGACAGGGGACGGTTCTCTGTCTTATTTTTTTCAGAATTTCAACTCGGGATTTGTCGAGCTGTTATGCTGCATAGATTTTGGCGGGTCGGACGCCGTAGGGGGAGGACTGACCATATGTACGGAACCGCGGCCTCCGGCAGAGAAAATGCTGCGTCGCCTATTAGCCCTTCCTTCGGCAAACTCGCAAAAACCGCTCAGACAGTGCCGAA
>JAFUCO010000023.1 GCA_017459635.1 Blautia sp.
ATGTAGTCCTCAGATAGGGATATCATTACGAAAAGTTTTATTCTTCAGAGCTGTCGCAAGGCATAGAGGCACATTTCGCAAGGCATAGAGGCACTTTTGCAAGGCATAGAGGTACATTTCGCAAGGCATAGCGGTACATTTCGCAAGGCATAGAGGCAACATTCTCCTGCTCCGCCTTAAGCTGACCAGGAACGTCCCTTGTATCCGGTCCGCCTTGATGTGTCCCAGCTGTGCTCTTTCACAGATCTGCTGGCCGGCATGGTGAGCCTCTACATGATCTCGAATCTGTAATCCGTCAGAAGGGGGCAGACCCCTGACAGCTCTGAAGAATAAAACTTTTCGTAATGATATCCCTATCTGAGGACTGCATTTAAGGCCCATTTACGCTAAAATATAAGAAAAACTTTTCGCGAGGGGGGATTTTCTTGAAAACGCGTAATGAATGGGTACGGAAGAATGTTCTCAGAGAGGAACGTAGAAAAAACGACCGGGGCATCGTTGATGTGATTAAGATCATCCGGCATTTTTTCAAAAAGATGCCGGAATGGATTGAAGAAATAAAAGATCCCCGGCACCAGAGCTATATCACCTATACCCAGGATGATCTGCTGTATATGGGTTTATTAAAAAACATGTGTTCCGTAGAAAGCATGAGGCAGATGGAACACATGTTCAACGAGGAGACATGTATACGGACGCTGTCGATTCTCTCCGGTAATGAAAAGCTGACAGAAATGCCTCATAGTGACACATTAAACTGTTACTTGGAGCGGCTGTCACCGGAGTGCCTGTCAGAGCTGAGAAGGAAGATGGTTAAAAGCCTGATAGCCGGAAAGGCATTTACAAAAGCAAGGCTGCTGGGCACATACTGGAGAATTATTCTGGATGGAACCGGGCTGTTTTACTTCAAGGAAAGGCACTGTGAGAATTGTCTGAGGGATATGAGGAAAGATGAAAACGGGAAGCAGGTTGTCCGGTACTACCATAAGGTGCTGGAAGCGAAACTGGTGCTTGGGGATGGATTTGTCATCAGCCTGGGGACTGAGTTTATAGAAAACGAGAAAGAGGATGTGGCGAAGCAGGACTGTGAACTGAATGCGGCAAAAAGACTCCTGGCACGGATCAAAGAGGAATACGGACGGCTGCCGGTATGTATACAGGCGGATGCCTTGTATGAAGCAGAACCGGTCATGAATATCTGCCGGGAGTATGGGTGGAAGTATATATTTACGCATAAAGATACCCGACAGTGCTATGTTGGTGAAGAATACGCAGCGCTTGGCGATGAAGAGAAGGGGATCCGCAGGAATATCGGCAAGGAGAAAGGAACAGGGAAGTATTATAACGGGATAGAAAAGATCACAGGAAAGACAGAGGTCATGAACCTGTATGAATACTCCTATGACGATATAGGCAAGGACGGTACACCAAAAAGGGTAACCTTCTACTGGACGACAAACATAGAACTGACCAGAGAAAACCTGGTGGAGATGATAAACGCCGGACGAGGAAGGTGGCAAATCGAAAATGAAGGGTTCAATTTTCAGAAGAATATCCTGTACCGGATAGAGCATCTGAACAGCAAAAACCCGGTGGCCATGAAGAACCATTACCTACTGACCCAGATCGCAGATATCATCATGCAATTATATCTGCATTGGAACCCGATGGTGAAGAGGCTGGGGCAGGGTATAAAAAATACATCTTCAAGGCTACTGGAAAGTTTTCGACGACACACAGTAACGGATGAAGATGTATCCTACATACAGAGGCGCACATCGGTGTACCTCGAATAGCATCTTCATTGTAAGACAGGTGGTGAGAAAAGGGAAGAGATTATTTTGAGTTTTATCCACAAAAAAAGAATGATGCGGAATAATGCAGCCATCAATTGTGGATAACTTTTTAAATTTCTCAGGAATCCAAGGAAAACACCTGCGGGTTCAGAATTGATTCAATATGTGACCAAAGCTTCCTGTATACTTTAAACAGTAAAGGGAAAAGGCCTTGACCAATAAAAATACCTCAAGTAAAGTTGGATTATTACTGACTGGCCAGTTGGTAAAATCCAAAAATACGAGAGGTATCTAAAATGAATGGTAAAGGCAGAAAGGCGAAAAATCAAGTAAATATCAACAATTCAATAAATGTTCTTTCGCAGGAGGAGCTTGGCAGAAGGATCGCGGCAGTCGAAGCGGATCTGAAATCATCGACCTGGAAGGATCTGGAAACCAGCGGCAAGTTCGATAAGAACGCAAAGATCACATTTATCAGTGACGACATGCTGATCCTCGGATGCGACATCGGCAGTGAGACGCACTACGTGAGGGCGATCGATGCCAGGGGACGGGAACTCAGTAAGGACGCATTCCCGTTCACGAACAACGCAGAGGGCTTCCAGAGCGCGAAGGCGTGGGCGGTCCAGATCGCGGCAGAGCAAAGCAAAAAACAGATCGTGCTGGGGCTGGAACCTACAGGACACTACTGGTTCTGCCTGGCAGCGTGGATGATCGCAAACGGCATCAGTGTCGTGCAGGTCAATCCATACGCTGTAAAGCAGACAAAGGAAATTGAGGACAACAGTCAGTTGAAGGACGACCGAAAGGATCCGAAACTGATCGCGAATCTTGTGAAGGATGGGAACTATGGCATGCCGTATCTTCCGGAGGATGTGTATGCGGAGCTGCGGCGGCTGTCGATGCTGCGGGACCAGCTGACAGAGGACCGGATCCGGAATGTCAACAGGCTGCACAGGGAGATGAAGATCTACTTTCCGGAATACATGGACGCATTTGGGAAGCTGGATGGAGCCTTCACCCTGATGGTGCTGAAAAAGGCACCGTTCCCGGAAGATATCCTGTCATTAGGAGCAGACGGACTGAGGGAGATCTGGCATGAGGCAAAGCTCAGGGGGCGCGGCTACAGCAAGGCAGAACAGATCGTCAGGCTTGCATCGGAAAGCGTTGGGCTTAAATCCGGCACGGCTGGCGGCAAGGAAGCGGTGAGATGCTTTGTGGAGCAGATCCTTTACCTTACGGCAAAGCTTGATGAGATCGAGGAATCCCTTCATCAGAAATGCCGGGAGATCCCATATGCAGAAAACCTTCTGGAGATCGAAGGGATCGGAGAAAACATCCTTTCCGGGATCATGGCAGAGATGGGGGACGCAAGCCGATTCGATGACGTGAAGGAGATCCAGAAGCTGGGCGGACTTGGGCTTGTAGCCTGCAGTTCCGGCAAGCATAAGGGAGAGACAAAGATCAGTCACAGAGGACGCAAACGGCTGAGGTACTGGCTCTTCCAGGCTGCAAAGTCGGCAGTATCCCATGCGGAGGAATTCAGGACGCTGCATATGTACTATACAACGCGGCCGGACAATCCGCTGAAGAAGATGCAGTCGCTGATCGTGATCGCCTGCAAGATCCTGAGGGTTATCTTTACGATTCTGAGGACGGGCCGGAAGTACGACCCGGCAAGGATGCTGAAGGACATCAGACATCCGGAAAACGCGGCGTTACAGGCAGCATAATCAACCACATACAAATACTACATCCTCCAGGATCCTGCCGGACCACTTGATGGCAGGGGGCCGGGCAGGGTCCTGGGAAGGAACCCGTAAACGATGGCGCAGAGCCTGCGGCATCAGTATCAACTGGCAAGGCAGAACAAACGGTGATGCGTCCACTGAGTTATCAGAACCGCCTGCAGAAGCCCGGTCAGTAATAAACCAGCAACAAACAAGAGCCGTAGCCGGCAGGAGTTCACTCCATAGGGCATGACCCTGTACCAAAGCTTAGCCGGCACTCGGTGTATGGACAGGTGGGACGAAGGAAGTTGGGACACGATCCCCATAGGCACGGAAGGTTCACCGCCATAGTTGATCGGAGGGAAAATGGCCTTAATAGAGCAGAATCAACGGACGCTCTGTTTGCCATACCCATCAACCAGCTATTTAGTACCAGATACGATGATGTCCATACCCATCTGGCTCTGTTTCAAGAGGTATAAAAGTTCGTCAAACCCGCATAAAACCTGAATTTCGGGCTTGACATAATAGGAAGGAGTGGCCGGGAATAACGCTTTATTCTTCGGCGCTGACAGAGCGTTTTACTTATTGATAAAAAAACGAGAAACTGATACAATTTGTTACAGATGCTGCCTA
>JAFUCO010000024.1 GCA_017459635.1 Blautia sp.
GCCAGAGGCCGCGGTTCCGTACATATGGTCAGTCCTCCCCCTACAGCGTCCGACTCGCCAAAATCTTTTCGATACCATAGTACCAAAAATCCCAATCTATAACACTAACTAAATGACATTGGAACCGTCCCCTGTCTTAAATTAGTTGATTACAACGTCGTTTTCTGATATTATTTTAGAGACGACGAACCTGTAGATTTATTCACTTTTTAACCGTGCTTTTGAGACGCTTAAGGAGAGTGCCTCAAACCCACTGAAGCGGGTACGTGCTTTTGGCACCAGTACCATTATGGCTTTTGAAACTGCAGGTGCAGCTTCAAACCCTGTATGAAGAGGAGGTTTATATGAAGAGAAAGGCAGCTGTATTATTATTATCCATGATCCTTTCGATTATAATGATGAGCGGGAGTGCTTTCGCTGAGGAAGAAGAAAGCCTGACGGAAACCATCACGGATGCTCTTCATTCTTCGATACAGCATGAAAAGGATACTCCCGAATGGATCACAGATCTTCCTGCGGCCGAGGATGCTACGCAGCTTTTTGTTATAGCCGGTTTTGATATGGATTCAACTACCGCAACTATCTCAATGCACGAAAAGGACGAGGAAGGCAACTGGAAGCAGATCCTTTCTACTCCGGGATTTGTCGGCAAGAACGGGCTTTGCCTTGATGAGGACCATGTTGAAGGCTGCGGCCAGACACCGGTTGGAGTTTATCATTTTAACAAGGCATTCGGTATAGCCGCAGACCCCGGCTGTGCTCTTCCTTATACTCAGGTGGATGATGATATTTACTGGTCAGGAGATGAGAACTGCCATTATAATGAGATGGTAAAACTCAGTGAATATCCTGATCTAGATATGAAGAACAGTGAACATATTGTTGATTATGAGTATGAGTACCAGTACTGCCTGAACATCAGCTTCAATGAAGAAGGGGCTCCCGGCAGAGGTTCTGCGATATTCCTTCACTGCTTCGGGCCTGTAAAGTTCTTCACAGGCGGCTGCGTTTCCGTTCCGGAAAATATCATGAAGCTTATCATGCAGAACGTCCATGAGGACTGTGTAGTTGTAATCGATACTCTGGAGAATATGGGCGGGAGTTTATAATAGGCAGGCGTCCCAGTAGAAATTTATTTATCCCATCACCAAAGGCGATTTGCATGGGTTTTTGCCCGTATCTGTTCAGATTCTGAGCAGGTGCAGCATTTCAAAATGTAGGAAGGGGCGGGTACGAGCCTTCGGCATTTGACCAGTATGTTTTTTGAAGCTGTTGAAACAGCTTCAAAAACTGTGAAAATAAGACAAAGAACCGTCCCCTGTCTTAAAAGGAAAGAATAATGACAGATGTAACGCGCTGTATTTTATATGAGGATAAACATATAATTGTATGCCGGAAAAGAGCCGGACTGCCTGTGCAGCACAGGAACACTGCGGTTATGGATCTTGAGAGCATGCTGCGGAATCATCTTGCAGAATCGGGAACGCCAGAAGCGCTGAAAAGAGGTGAAGCCCCGTATCTTGCGGTCGTTCACAGGCTTGACCAGCCGGTGGAGGGGGTGATGGTCTTTGCGAAGACCAGGAAGGCTGCGGCTGATCTCAGCCGCCAGCTGCAGGATGGGGGCGCATCGAAGGAATATCTGGCGCTGGTAAGTCATTGCCCGTACAGTGAGTCAGGTGAATGGCATATGCTGCGGGATTTTATGTTGCGTGACGGCAGGACAAACACTTCGCGCATTGTGCCGGAAGGCACTCCCGGGGCAAAGGAAGCGAGGCTTGCCTTCAGAATAATCAAAGAAAATGTACTGGCAGGCGGTGGAGCGGGAACGCTTTTAATGATTAGGCTGGAAACCGGCCGTCATCATCAGATACGCGTTCAGCTTTCTTCAGCGGGAATGCCGATAATCGGAGACAGGAAGTACGGAAGCGGCGATAAAGCAGGCGAGAATACTGAAGCACAGGGACTGTGTCTTGCAGCATGGCGTCTTACATTCCGGCATCCGGCAACAGGGAAGCAGATGGCTTTTGAACAGAAACCGGTGTTCTGCAACCTGCCGTAATTTACCGGGAATTATCCGAAGGATTGGGTATATATTATGAAAGATCTTAAAAATACTATTCTTGATACAGAGCTTCTGCCGTCCCAGACTGCCTGTTTTTATCTGGGACAGGTGGGATTTCTTTTTAAGCACTGCGGGAAAATTATCCTTGTAGATCCATATCTTTCCGACTATGTGGACAACACGTTCTCCACGGAAGAAGTAAAATGGGTAAGGCGCTATCCGGCTCCGATATCAGCCGGGGAGCTTGATTTTGCGGATTTGATCCTCTGCACCCATCCACATGCTGACCATACCGATCCATGGACACTGAAAGATATATTGAAATCAAATGACAGGGCGATATTCGCCGGGCCGGATTCGGTCTGCGATGTATATGAAGAGATTGGGATTCCTCCATCACGGATCTGCCGCCTGAAGACAGATGCCCCGGAATCATTCTGGGAGGGCATGAATGTAACTGCGATTCCGGCTGCCCACGAAGAGCTCCACCCGGACGGGGCCGGAGGCTATGTGGAAACGGGCTTTCTGCTAGAACTTGATGGCAGAAGAATATTCCATTCCGGCGACTGCTGCCCTTATAAAGGCCTGGAAGAGCGGATCATGGACTGCGACATGCTTATCCTCCCGGTCAATGGAAGAGATTATTACAGAAGATATGAGCAGGATATTATAGGATGCTTTGAACCAAAGGAAGCTTCGATTATAGCAAAACGGACAAATGCGCGTATGCTCGTTCCGGTGCATATAGACCTTTACGATGTGAATGCGCTTAACCCGGCAGTCTTTGTGGATACAATTCAGCAGGTTGACCCGATGCTGAGATACCATATTTTCAGCCCCGGGGAAGGCTACATTTTGTTTTAACCAAAAATATGTAGACGTTGCGTTCAAAAAGTGTATAATGTGAATAGTGGTTTACAGGGTTTGAACAGAACGCACTTATTCTGGAATCCGTTCAGAAAAAAGCTTTGAACGGATGCATATTCTGAGGAAGGATATAATGAGAAAAACAATAAGCGCCGCACTGCCTGCTTTGCTGACATTAACGCTGGTATTTAACGGGACTATGGCAGTGCTGGCAGCAGAAGATGAACCGGAAAAAATATCCGGCGAAATGATGCAGGAAACAACCACGGATGAGCCTGAAGAAACGGGCTCCGTAAAAGCCCGGGAAAACGGATCAAAAGAAACAGCAGGTGAAAAGACTCCGGAGGATATGCCTGAAAAAGCAGGTTCCGGAAAATCCGGGGAAAACGAATCCGAAGAAACAGCCAGTGAAAATGCTCCGGAAGACGAATCTGAAGAGACAGTTCAGGATGAAACCATGGAAGAAGAGTACGGGGAAGACGTGCAGGAAGATGAACCGGAGGAGGATCTGACTCCTGATATCGATATTGATCTGGTATTCATGCCGGGTTCCCATATTGCTGTTGTCAGCAAGAACACCAAAGGAGATTTCTGGGACCGGGTGCATGACGGCATGGAAGACGCGATGAAAAAAATCAATGACTTCTTTACGCTTTCCGGGGATGACAAGCTTACAATGACCTTTGAAGGCCCCGGAGATGAAAAAGAAGTGGAAAGCCAGATCAACACTATTGATGCCGTGATCGCTGAAAATCCTGATGTTCTTTGTCTGTGTGCCGGGGACATGGATTCACTGCAGGCGCAGATAGAGGCTGCATCAGAAAACGGTATTCCGGTAGTTGTGTTTGATTCCAGGGTATCTGATATGTCTCTGGTTTCTTCCTTTATATCCACAGACAATCAGGCACTGGGAGTAATGGCCGGGGAAAAAATGGCCGAAGCGCTTTCCGGGAGCGGCAAAGTGATCGCCTTCTGTCCTCAGGAAAAGACATCTACTTCCCGTGAAAGAGTGGAAGGCTTTATGAGCGTGCTTGACACGTATGAGGATATTGAGGTTACCGAAGTCATATATGATGATCAGGTTGAGGACATGCAGGAGGCAATGCGTGAGTCACTCGCCAATGACCCTGACATAAATGCTGTCTACTGTGCCAATGACAAAATGGCCGAGGCCTACCTGAGCCTTCGGGACAAAGAAGATGATCAGATCATTTTCATCGGTACAGACGGCTCGCGCAAACAGCAGGAGGCTGTCCGTGACGGTGTTGAATACGGTTTTGTATCTCAGAATCCGTATGGAATGGGATATCAGACGATTCTGGCAGCCGTGAGGCTCACCGATGTCGACGGCCGCGATAACGTTTCTCCGGAGCTCCTTATCGCTCCGAGATGGATCGATCCTTCGGTTATAGATGATCCGGAAAATGAGGATTATCTGTATTAAGATGACAGCCCGGGATGCCTTCCGGTCGGGCAAATATCTGATCAGCTGTGAAGCGCAGAAAGCTCCGCTGAAAAACCGGAAATAAAGATATGGTAAACGCCAAAAATATCTTTACTCTGATGTTCGCGTATTAGCGGAAAAACTGCAATCATATATTATGGGTTTGGACGAAAGAACCTGAATCGGGAAGGAGCAGATCTGTATGAAGCAATGGGCAGGAATAATAAAGCAGCTGACACTGCTTACTCAGTTCGGGCTGTCGCTTATCACCCCGCTTCTTCTGTGCCTTGGGATCTGCGCGTTTATCACGACACACACTGCACTTGGCGGCTGGATATTTATACCCGGCTTCTTCTTTGGGCTTGGCGGGTCTGTGACCTTTGCCCTGAAATTCGGCCGCATGATAATGCATAAGGACAAAAAAGAAGCGTCAGGCAGACGGGGAAAGTCTTTTAACAGACACTGAAAAGCCCTTTGAGCCCTTTTCTTTGGAGGAACTATGAAAAGAACTGGAAGCACCGCAGAGGCTGTCCGGAAGGAGACAAGGAACATAGCTGTCTCCGAAGCAGCCGGCGTGGCAATAATGTTGATACTTTTTGGAGTACTGCATCTGATCCTGCCGGATAAGGTTCCCTTCGACTACAGAGTCGTCCTTGCGGGGATCTGCGGCGGGTGCGTGGCAGTTTTAAATTTCTTCTTAATGGGAATCACTGTTCAGAAAGTGACTGAAACAGAGGATGAGCAGGCGGCGGTCAGGAAGATGCGTACAAGCTATACTTACCGTATGCTGATGCAGGGACTGTGGGCTGTTCTGGCCATAGTCCTTCCGTGCTTTCAGTTCGCATCCGGGCTGATTCCTCTTCTTATACCCGGTGCAGCTATAAAGCTGCGGGGTATTATAAATGCTAACAAGTAAAGGAGGTGAAAACCGGATGGAGCTGGATATATCGGGAGCCAGAGTGTTTTGTACGCTTCCCGTTGACCTGCCCGTTCTTGGCAAACTCCAGATCAGCGAGACAATGGTGGTGAGCTGGCTGGTACTTATCCTTATCACGGGGCTTTGCAAGTGGCTGACCCATGATCTAAAGGAGGAAAACATCACCAAAAGGCAGGCAGTTGCCGAGCTGCTGGTGGAGACGGCAAACAATTTTGTCATCGGCAATATGGGTGAGAGGTTCCGCTACATGATACCCTTTGTCGCGGCGCTTTTCACAACCAGTGTTGTATCGAATCTGATCAGCCTTGTCGGGCTTCGAAGCCCGACAGCGGATCTGTCGACAGAAGCAGCCTGGGCTGTAGTGGTATTCATTATGATCACTGCGCAGAAGATCAAGACAAACGGTGCGCTGGGGTATCTAAAGGATTTCACAACACCGATCCCGGTCATGACACCGTTCAATATCCTTTCCGAGATCGCGACACCTATCAGTATGGCATGCCGTCATTTTGGGAATATCCTGTCAGGCGTGGTCATAAACGCCCTGATCTATGGGGCGCTCGCCCTTGCGAGTTCCGCGCTTTTGGGCCTTCTGCCAGGAGTAATAGGAAATGTGCTTTCACAGATTCCGATACTGGATGTAGGTATCCCCGCGATACTGTCGGTCTATTTTGACTGGTTCTCAGGCATAATGCAGGCGTTCATATTCTGCATGCTGACAACACTTTACATCGCGAACGCGGCGGGAGAAACGTAACTTACTAAATAAATAATTAATATCAAGAATTCAATCAGGAGGAATTATCATGGATTTTACAGTTCTTGCAAAAGGTATTGCACTTGCAGGCTGCGCTATCGGTTCCGGATGCGCTCTTATCGCAGGTATCGGCCCTGGTATCGGTGAAGGCAACGCTGTTGCCAAAGGCCTTGAGGCTATCGGCCGTCAGCCGGAGTGCAAGAGTGATGTTACATCGACCATGCTTCTTGGATGCGCCATCGCTGAGACCACCGGTATTTATGGTTTCGTTACCGGCCTTCTGCTTATCTTTGTCGCTCCGGGCATGTTCATGAATTATCTTGGCTGATGGGGAATATCACCAACAGGAGGAGTAACACATGCAGGTACAGCAATTAGTTGGCATTGTGCCATGGACCTTCATTGCCCAGCTGTGCAACCTGTTTCTGCAGGTATTTCTGATCAAAAAGTTTCTGTTCAACCCGATCAATGAGATGCTTGAGAAGCGCCGCGCCAAAGCAGATGCCGAGATACGTGACGCGCAGCAGGCTAAATCAGAGGCCGAGGCGGTAAAAACAGAATACGAACAGAATATGCAGAAGGCACGGGCCGAAGCAAATGAACTGATAGCCGAGGCGAAGAAGACGGCATCAGCACGGACAGAAGAAATGATCAAAGAGGCGGAAAGCCAGGCATATGCTATCCGTGCAAGGGCAGAGAAGGATATCGAGCAGGAAAAGAAAAAAGCAGTAAATGAGATCCGTGACGAGATCGGCGGGATCGCTATGGACATCGCCGGAAAGGTGATAGAGCGTGAGATCTCGGAGAAGGATCACGAAAAACTGATCAATGATTTTATTTCGAATGTGGGTGAGACATCATGACACAGGCCGGCAAAGTATACGGCGGCAGTCTGTATGACCTTGCCGCATCGGAGCAGAAGACCGGGGAAATAAAGGAACAGCTTGCTGCAGTGAGACAGCTGTTCTCAGAGAATCCTGATTATACAAGGCTCCTCTCCGAACCCTCAATTCCGGCGAAAGACAGGACCGCTCTTATCGAGGAGGCGTTTGGAGGCAGCTGTGACCGCTACCTGACGAACTTCATGAAGCTTCTCTGTGAGCGGAATCTTATCCGTGAATTCGGCGCGTGCTGTGATGAGTTTACACGGCTGTACAATGTCGATAACAATATTGCGGAGGCTTTTGTGACAAGTGCGGTGCCTCTTCAGGAATCCCAGAAGGAAGCTCTTGCGAAGAAGCTTTCGGATATGAGCGGTAAAAAAGTCTTTCTTGTGTGCAGGACAGATCCGAGGATTCTTGGCGGTATACGTGTAGAGCTTGAAGGAAAGCAGCTCGACGGGTCGGTTCAGGGAAGACTGTCAGGCATAAAGAAGCGGATAGACGAAGCGGCCCTGTGAAAACAGTGCAAAGAGTGCAGAGAAATGTGCCGGTACAGCCGGTGCGTATATGGCGCTTATGGCTGGCAGACACTGCGGTGTTCTAAATCTGCAGCTTTCGCAGACCAGCCGCACAAGTAAAAAGCAGGGCAGCATTTCTGCACATGAAAATGTGCATGCTGTGTGTATCAAAAGCCGGGTCAGATTTTTCTGCCTCCGGCATCATAATTAATTTTTAAAGGATGGGAATGGCAACATGCAATTAAAACCAGAAGAAATTTCGAAAGTCATCCGCAGCCAGATCAAGTATTATGATAATGCGATCCGCCAGGATGAGACCGGAACCGTTCTGATGGTCGGCGATGGTATTGCCAGAGCTAGCGGCCTTTTAAACTGTATGGCCGGTGAGCTGCTGGAATTTGAAAACGGAAGCTTCGGCATGGCGCAGAACCTTGAAGAAAACTCTGTCTCGATCGTTATCTTTGGTGATGACGAAGGTATCGGCGAAGGCCAGACCGTGAAACGCACGGGAAGGGTCGTTTCGGTTCCCGTTGGGGAAGCGATGATAGGCAGGGTTGTAAATGCGCTCGGACAGCCTATCGATGGAAACGGTCCGATCGAGACAAAGGAATTCCGCCCGGTAGAGAGCCCGGCGCCCGGCATATGCGACCGTACACCTGTTAAGGAGCCTCTTCAGACAGGTATCAAGGCTATCGACTCAATGATACCGATCGGCCGCGGACAGCGTGAGCTGATAATCGGAGACCGCCAGACCGGCAAGACGACACTGGCTCTGGATACGATCATCAACCAGAAGGGGCAGAACATGATCTGCATCTATGTTGCGATCGGGCAGAAACGTTCAACCGTTGCTTCTCTTGTGGAGACACTTGAAAAGAACGGCGCAATGGAGTACACGATAGTCGTTGCCGCCACAGCTTCAGAGTCAAGCCCGCTTCAGTATATAGCACCGTATTCGGGCTGCGCGATGGGCGAATATTTTATGAATCAGGGCAAACATGTCCTCCTTATCTATGATGACCTGAGCAAGCATGCGGTTGCTTACCGTGCGCTTTCTCTTCTTATCCGCCGTCCGCCGGGACGTGAGGCATATCCGGGCGACGTTTTCTACCTGCATTCAAGGCTGCTGGAGAGAGCCGCAAAGCTGGATGAAGCCCATGGCGGCGGTTCCCTTACAGCCCTTCCGGTAATAGAGACTCAGGCAGGCGACATTTCTGCCTATATTCCGACAAATGTCATATCGATCACCGACGGCCAGATATTCCTTGAATCCGAGCTTTTCCACTCGGGCGTAATGCCTGCGGTCAACCCCGGCATATCGGTTTCCCGAGTCGGCGGAAATGCGCAGATCAAGGCAATGAAGAAAGTGGCCGGTACACTTAAGCTGATATATTCACAGTACCGTGAGCTGCAGAGCTTCGCCCAGTTCGGGTCTGACCTGGATGACGACACCAAGTCACGTCTGGAGATGGGAGCCCGTATCGTTGAAGTTCTCAAGCAGAACCAGAATGCTCCTGTAGCGGTTGAAAAACAGGTTGCTATCCTTTATGCGGTGACCAAGGGAATCCTCATGGATGTCGCGACCGATGATGTCAGAGAATTCGAAAAAGGCCTGTTCACCTATCTCGATACTGACGCTGAAGGAGCTTCGGTAATGAATGAGATCCGCACTACAGGCGCTCTCAGCGAGCAGGCAGAGGAAAAACTGAAAAGCGTTCTGGAGGCTTATACGAAGAATTTTCTGGCAGCAAAGCCGGAAAAGTGACAGTCAGGGAGGACTAAAGCATGGCTTCTAATATGAAAGCAGTCAAGCTGCGCATAAAGAGTGTCCAGAGCACCATGCAGATAACAAAGGCCATGGAGCTCGTCGCCTCCTCCAAACTCCGTAAGGCAAAGGAAAGGGCTGACATCTGCCGCCCTTATTTCAGGGAACTGCATAAAACGCTGCAGGATATCGCCGACAAGAATACTGATTTCTCGTCAGTGTATGCCGGAAAGCCGTCAAGTCCCCGCTATTGCTTTGTTGTGATCGCCGGTGACCGTGGTCTTGCCGGCGGCTATAACAGCAACATGTTCAAATATGTGGACAGGGTAAGCGAAGGAAAGGACTATTGTGTCCTGCCAATAGGCAAGAAGGCGGTGGAATACTACAGGCGCCGCAACAGAGAGATCCTTACCGATGCTTTTGCGGAGATCGCAAAGGTTGATGTATCGGACTGCTTTGAAATCTCAAGGCTTCTCTGTAAGGCTTTCAGGGACGGAGAAGTAGGCCATATCAATCTGTGCTATACAGGGTTTATTTCGATGCTGTCACAGACACCTTCTGATCTGGCAATGCTCCCGCTTGAGGATCTCAGCCGTGAGGTGAGTGAGCAGGAGGCCAGAAGGGTCCGCGAATTGATGCTGTTTGAACCCGGCGAAGAGGAAGTCTTCAATGCGATCGTTCCTGAATATATTGCCGGTCTTGTGTACGGCGGCGTGTGCGAGAGCGTTGCCAGTGAGCTGGCAGCAAGACGTACCGCAATGGAAGCCGCAACGGACAATGCGGAGGAAATGATCGAAAAGCTTAACCTTTACTACAACAGGGCGCGCCAGGCAAGCATCACACAGGAGATCACCGAGATCGTCGGAGGTGCTGAAGGCCTGTAGTAAAAGAATAGTTTTTTTAAGGCGCGTATTGAGCGCGTTTAAAACCTGCGCTTTTATGGAAGACTCTTGGGGACTGTCATGAACATGACGGATCTCTACCTGAAAAGGAGATTTGTGAATGAGCGATAAACATGTTGGAGAGGTTGTGCAGGTCACAGGACCGGTCCTGGATATCAGGTTCGCGCACGATGAGCTGCCGTCTCTTCTGAATGCGATAGAGATTGATAATAATGGCTCGAGAATCGTCGCCGAGGTAGCGCAGCAGACCGGTGACAACACAGTCCGCTGCATAGCGATGAACTCGACCGACGGTCTGGTGAGAGGAGCAGCCGCAGTTGATACCGGCGGCCCTATCACCGTGCCTGTAGGTGAAGCCTGCCTTGGCAGAGTGCTTAACCTTCTGGGCGATCCCGTTGATGAAGGCCCTGCACTTGACACTCAGGAGCGCTGGGCTATTCACCGTCCGGCACCGGCTTATGAAGAACAGACGCCGGCAACGGAGATTCTTGAAACCGGCATCAAGGTCGTAGACCTTATCTGCCCCTATGCAAAGGGCGGCAAGATTGGTCTGTTCGGCGGCGCCGGAGTTGGAAAAACGGTTCTTATCATGGAACTGATCCATAATATTGCAACAGCACATGGCGGTCTGTCTGTATTTACAGGCGTCGGCGAGCGTACCCGTGAAGGAAACGACCTTTATGGTGAGATGAAGGAGAGCGGCGTTATCGACAAGACAGCGCTGGTCTATGGTCAGATGAACGAGCCGCCGGGAGCACGTATGCGCGTGGGCCTTTCGGGACTTACGGTTGCAGAATATTTCCGTGATGTAAAGAATCAGGACGTGCTTCTGTTTATTGACAATATATTCCGTTTTACACAGGCAGGTTCTGAAGTATCGGCTCTTCTCGGCCGTATGCCTTCAGCCGTTGGTTACCAGCCTACGCTGGCAACGGAGATGGGCGCGCTGCAGGAGCGCATCACTTCGACCCGGAAAGGATCCATCACCTCTGTTCAGGCTGTATATGTGCCTGCAGACGACCTGACGGACCCGGCTCCGGCCACCACTTTTACCCATCTTGATGCTACCACGGTTCTTTCCCGTGATATCGCAAGCCAGGGTATTTATCCGGCAGTTGATCCGCTTGACTCCACCAGCCGTATATTGAGCCCCGAGGTCCTCGGACAGGAGCATTATGATGTGGCAAGGTCGGTTCAGATGGTCCTTCAGAGATACAAGGAACTGCAGGACATCATCGCCATCATGGGTATGGATGAGCTTTCCGAGGAGGATAAACTGACAGTGGGTCGTGCACGTAAGGTGCAGAGATTCCTGTCGCAGAGCTTCTCCGTTGCAGAGCAGTTTACCGGAATGCCGGGCAAATATGTGCCTCTTAAGGAGACTATACGCGGTTTCCGCATGATCCTTGACGGTGAGTGCGATGATATTCCTGAGAGCTGCTTCCTGTTTGTCGGAACGATCGATGAAGTATTTGAAAAAGCGAAAGCTTTGTAAAGGAGGATGTCTATGAACACCTTTCCTTTGCGGATAGGCACCCCTGACGGACTTCTGTTCGAGGGGAATGTCGTATCAGTGAGCTGCAGGACTATAACAGGAGATCTTGCAATCCTTGCCGGACACATCAATTATTGTACGGCTCTTGGCATGGGCAGGGCATGTGTTGTCCTTGAAGACGGAACACGCAGGGAAGCGGCCTGCATTGGCGGCATGCTTACAATGGTGGACGGCGAATGCAGGGTTCTCGCGACTACCTGGGAGTGGAAGGAGGATATCGACTTCGAGCGCGCTCAGTCAGCCAAAAAGAAGGCGGAGGAGATGATCTCGAAGGGCGGCCTTTCGGACAGGGAGTTTACACTTGTTGAGGCAAAACTGCACCGGGCACTGGTGAGGATAGGCCTGAGCGGGAAGTAAGGCACTGTCCACAAATAACTTCCGAAATCTGTTTGTCTAAATTCCGCCCTGACTGCGTTGCCGTCGGTCGCCGCAGCCCGCTGCGCCTCCTTCCTCCGCCTTGCAGGGCGAAATTTATCCTTCGCATCTTTCGGAAGTTATTCATGTACAGTGCCTAAAACCTTTTGCCGTATATGAATGCAAGACAGCCGGGTGGCCGGAGGGCCACCCGGTATTTGTTGAAGAAACGAGGTTATATTATATGAGAAAATTAATGACGGGTGATGAAGCTATCGCCAGAGGAGCATATGAGGCGGGAGTCTCGTACGCATCTGCGTATCCTGGAACACCCAGCACCGAGATCCTGGAAAACTTAAGTACATATCCGGAAATCTATGCTGAGTGGGCTCCGAATGAGAAAGTAGCTCTGGAAAGCGCGATAGGCGCATCAATTGCCGGACTTCGCAGTATGATGTCAATGAAGCATGTAGGAATGAATGTTGCCGCAGACCCTATGTTTACCTGGGCATATATGGGCGTCAACGCAGGAAATGTTATCATTACAGCGGATGAACCGGGCATGTTCTCATCTCAGAACGAGCAGGACAACAGGAATTACGCAAAATCGGCAAAGCTCGCGATGCTGGAGCCGTCTGACAGTCAGGAATGCATCGATATGGTGAAAGCTGCCTACGATCTTTCCGAACAATATGACACTCCTTTTATCATCCGCATGACAACACGCGTATGCCACTCCAAGAGTATAGTGGAGCTTTCCGACCGTAAAGACGCTGCGCCGAAGGAGTGGGAGAAGAATCCTGCCAAATATGTCTGCCTTCCCGCGATGGCCAGAAAGATGAAGGTCAATCTTATTGAAAGGATGAGAAAGCTGGCGGAATACAGTGAAACCAGTCCTTTCAACCGTGCCGAGATGGGCAGCACGAAGATCGGTGTAATTGCTTCAGGCATATGCTATTACTATGCAAAAGAAGTGTTCGGCGAGGAGGCTTCCTATCTGAAGCTTGGATTCACCAATCCGCTTCCGGCAGGACTTATAAAGGATTTCTGCTCGAAAGTCGAGAAGGTATATATTCTTGAAGAAAATGACCCTTATATTGAGGAATTTGTGCGTCAGCAGGGTATTGACTGCATCGGCAAGGACCTGTTCCCACTGACAGGCGAGCTTACACCGGATGTCATCCGTGCCTGTGTCACAGGATCTCCGGTTAAGACGATCGAATTTGACAGGAGCAAGCTTATCGGACGTGCTCCGACCTTCTGCGCCGGATGTCCCCACAGAGGCCTGTTCTATCGTCTTGGCAAACGCAAGGACATTATGATAAGCGGTGATATCGGCTGTTATACCCTTGCGGCCGGTAAACCATATCAGGCTATGGATTCCACCGTATGTATGGGCGCAAGCATCAGTATCGGACACGGAGCACAGAGAGCATTTAATGCGCAGGGAGTTTCCCGCCGCGTAGTGACTGTGCTTGGCGATTCCACCTTCTTCCATACAGGGATCAATTCTCTTATTAATACCGTTTATAATAAGAGCAATACAGTCAACATAATCCTTGACAACCGCATTACCGGAATGACCGGGCATCAGGACAACCCGGGCACCGGCTATACCGCAAAAGGTGAGGAGACTACACTTATCAGGATCGAGGATCTTGTCCGTGCGATCGGTGTAAAGCACGTTTACGTGATAAATCCTAACAACCTTAAGGAAGTAGATGATACACTGGATAAATGCCTTGCGCTTGACGAGCCGTCGGTGATCATAACCCGCTGGCCATGCGCCCTTAAGAAGTTCTCCAAGGAGGACAAGGAAGAGTTTGACAGCCTCTTTGTGACTAAGAACAAGGTCGATCCGGACAAGTGTATCGGCTGCCGTCTGTGCCTGAAGGCAGGCTGCCCGGCAATGCAATATGTGAAGGAAGACAAGAAGGTCATTATCAACCGGTCACAGTGCGTCGGCTGCGACGTTTGTACACAGGTATGCCCGAAAGGTGCTATTGGAAAGGAGGATTGACTTTATGACAAAGAGTATACTGCTGGTTGGTGTAGGCGGTCAGGGGACGATCCTCGCCAGCAAGATACTGACCAACGGCCTGATGGAGGCCGGATATGATGTAAAAATGAGTGAGATCCACGGTATGTCTCAGCGGGGCGGCTCCGTCTCTTCTCAGGTGCGTTACGGTGATAAGGTGATGTCTCCCGTGATTGAAAAGGGTAAAGCGGACATTATTGTTTCTTTTGAAAAGATGGAGGCTCTCCGTGCACTCGATTACCTGAAAGAGGACGGAACTCTGGTCGTGAACAACGTTGAGATTCCGTCCATGTCCGTTATTACAGGAGATGAGGAGTATCCGTCGGATGTCCTTGAGGAGATCGAGAAGCATGTAAAGGCTATCGTAGTGGACGCGACAGCGCTTGCAGCTGGAATTGGAAATGAAAAAGCCGCCAACATCATCCTGCTGGGGACGATAATAAAATCCATGGGACTTGAGTCCATCGACTGGGACAGCATCCTGGAGGCCAACATAAAGCCGAAATTCCTCGAGCTCAATAAAAAAGCCCTCAGAGTCGGGATGGACGCAGTGGCATAAGAAAAGGAGATGGAGTAAGAATTTATGATTTCTGAAAAGATGAAACCGCTTGTCAATAATAATTCCGCGATCCGTGTAATGTTCGAGGAAGGGAACCGCCTGAAGGCTAAATATGGTGCTGAGAATGTTTTTGATTTCAGCCTTGGAAACCCGTCGGTTCCGGCTCCGGACAGTGTCCGCCAGGCCATAATCGACCTGGTAAACGAGGAACCGCCGACTGTCCTGCACGGCTATATGAGCAACGCTGGTTTTGAGGATGTAAGACAGACGATTGCTGAATCACTGAACAGGCGCTTCGGAACTTCTTTTTCCGCGAAGAATCTGGTAATGACTGTCGGCGCTGCCAGCGGACTCAACATAGTCCTCAAGTCTATCCTGAACCCGGGAGACGAAGTGATAGTTTTCGCTCCTTATTTCCTGGAATATGGATCCTATGTAAGGAATTATGACGGCGTCCTTGTTGAAGTGACTCCGGATACCACATCCTTCCAGCCGAACCTTGCCGAATTTGCGGAGAAGATCACGGCAAAGACGAAGGCTGTTATAGTAAACACACCACACAATCCGACAGGTGTTGTGTACTCGGAGGAAACTATTAAAAAACTGGCAGGTATCCTTGAGGAAAAACAGAAGGAACTCGGGACGGTCATTTATCTGATCTCTGATGAACCCTACAGAGAGCTGGCGTATGACGGAGCAGTGGTTCCTTATCTTACAAAATATTATGATAATACTATCGTAGGATATTCCTACAGCAAGTCTCTTTCACTTCCGGGAGAGCGTATAGGTTATGTGGTGATTCCGGATGAAGCAGATGGCAGCAGCGAGCTGATTACGGCAGTAACAATAGCAAACCGTGTATCCGGAAGCGTCAACGCACCGTCACTCATCCAGAAGGTCATCGCGCGCTGCGTCGACGAAAAGACCGACATAGAAGCCTATGATAAAAACAGAAAAGCCCTGTACGAAGGCCTGACAGAGATCGGCTTCGAATGCGTAAAGCCTGAAGGCGCCTTCTACCTGTTTGTAAAATCACCGGTCGAAGATGAACGCGAATTCTGCGAAGCCGGAAAGAAATATAATATTCTCATGGTCCCCGGCCGCTCCTTCGCCTGCCCCGGCTACGTCCGCCTCGCCTACTGCGTCTCTTACGAGACCATAGTAAACTCACTGCCGCAGTTTAAAAAACTGTACGCAGATATGCAATAAAAAGACAGGGGACGGTTCTAATGTCATTTAGATAGTGCCGGAGTTCGTCATTTATGGAACTGTGCCAATGCCGGGGATTTGACAATCCGAACGTATGGCTTAGTATACTTTTTGATAATCCGGACGACAACAGGGAGCCGAGATAGTGCTGTACGGGAGACGGTGCCTGCTTGCCCGTCGAGCCAGAGTCCAAC
>JAFUCO010000025.1 GCA_017459635.1 Blautia sp.
AATATACTCTGCTCTGCCATGCTTGCATGAGCAGAGCAGAGTATATTTCCTTACAGGGTCTGAGCCCTTCATGAGGAATCCAGCCGTGAAACGGCGATGAAGCCCGTAAGGGCGAGATTCCGAATGGAGGGCTCAGACCCAACCGCTTGCGGCTGGGCCGTGAATAATAACGGAAGGTGTGCGGAGCGTTTGCAAAAAATACTTGAATTCTTATGAAAGACTCTGTACAATAGGAAAGATAACAAAAGGACGAAAAGCAAAACGTTGAGGAGGCAAAGATGGCTAAAAGAACAGATATTCACAAAGTACTGATCATTGGTTCGGGTCCGATCATTATCGGTCAGGCATGTGAATTTGACTACTCAGGAACCCAGGCCTGCAAAGCACTCAGAAGCCTTGGCTATGAAATAGTGCTCGTTAACTCCAATCCGGCAACGATCATGACGGATCCGGAGATTGCTGACGTTACTTATATTGAGCCGCTCAATGCGCAGCGCATTGAAAGCATTATCGAAAAGGAGAGACCAGACGCGTTATTGCCGAATTTGGGCGGACAGTCCGGTCTTAATCTTTGTTCTGAGCTTGCAAAGAACGGCGTTCTGGATAAATATGGCGTTAAGGTCATAGGCGTTCAGGTGGATGCCATCGAGCGAGGCGAGGATCGTATAGAATTCAAAAGAACAATGGAGAGCCTTGGCATTGAGATGGCCCGGAGTGAGGTGGCCTACAGTGTTGAGGAAGCATTGGGGATCGCTGAGAAGCTTGGTTATCCCGTGGTGCTCCGTCCGGCTTATACCATGGGCGGCACCGGCGGCGGGTTTGTACATAATGAGGAGGAACTCAAAAAGGTCTGCGCAAGGGGCCTTCAGGCCAGTCTGGTAGGGCAGGTTCTTGTAGAGGAGTCGGTTCTTGGCTGGGAGGAGCTTGAGCTTGAGGTTGTCCGTGATAAGGACAACAACATGATCACGGTATGTTTTATTGAAAACATTGACCCTATGGGCGTGCACACCGGGGACTCGTTCTGTTCAGCTCCGATGCTGACGATATCTGAGGAGGTGCAGAAGCGCCTTCAGGAGAAATCCTATAAGATCGTTGAAGCCATTCAGGTCATCGGCGGAACCAATGTACAGTGGGCCCATGATCCGAAAACTGACAGGGATATCATAATCGAGATCAATCCGCGTACGTCACGTTCATCAGCGCTTGCCAGCAAGGCAACCGGTTTCCCGATCGCTCTTGTTTCCGCCATGCTTGCAACGGGGCTTACACTCGCTGATATTCCATGCGGAAAGTATGGAACGCTTGACAAATATGTTCCGGACGGGGACTATGTAGTGATCAAATTTGCCCGCTGGGCGTTTGAGAAGTTCAAGGGAGTAGAGGATAAGCTTGGAACGCAGATGCGCGCCGTCGGTGAAGTCATGAGCATCGGCAAGAACTTTAAAGAGGCGTTCCAGAAAGCAATTCGAAGCCTGGAAAACGGGCATTATGGCCTGGGGAATGTGCAGACTTACATTGAGAAGACTCCTGAGGAGCTTATGGACTTGCTGGAATATGCATCCAGCAACCGCTATTTTATCATCTATGCGGCGCTTAAGAAGGGTGTAAGCGTGGAGGCTATCCACGAGAAGACAAAGATCAAAGCCTGGTTCCTCCAGGCGATGAAGGAGCTGGCGGAGGAAGAGACGGCTCTGGAGGAATTCCGTGGCAGCCTCCCGTCGGACGAGGCGCTTGTACAGGCCAAGAAGGACGGCTTTTCAGACCGCTATCTGAGCCAGATCCTTTCTGTGTCTGAGGAGGATGTGCGCAATCGCCGTATCAGCCTTGGTGTTGTGGAAGCATGGCAGGGAGTTCATGTAAGCGGTACGCAGGACAGCGCCTATTATTATTCCACATACAATGGTGAGGACAGGAACCCTGTTAGCGATGATAAGCCAAAGATCATGATTCTTGGCGGCGGACCGAACCGTATCGGACAGGGTATTGAATTTGACTACTGCTGTGTACATGCAGCGCTGGCGCTTAAAAAGCTTGGATTTGAGACGATCATTGTCAACTGCAATCCGGAGACGGTTTCTACTGACTATGATACGTCGGATAAGCTTTATTTTGAACCGCTGACACTGGAGGATGTTCTCAGCATATATAATAAGGAAAAACCGGTGGGAGTTATCGCCCAGTTTGGCGGGCAGACTCCGCTTAACCTCGCGTCTGACCTTGAAAAGAACGGCGTGAAGATCCTGGGAACGTCGCCATCGGTGATCGACCTTGCCGAGGACAGGGACCATTTCAGGGCTATGATGGAAAAACTGGATATTCCGATGCCGGAATCCGGAATGGCGGTTACGGTTGACGACGCCATCGAGATTGCGGAGAAGATAGGATATCCGGTCATGGTTCGCCCTTCGTATGTGCTTGGCGGACGCGGCATGGAAGTCGTATACGACAAGGAGAGTATGGTAGGGTATATGGAGGCCGCCGTCGGCGTGACTCCGGACCGTCCTATCCTGATAGACAGGTTCCTTATGCATGCGACAGAGTGTGAAGCAGACGCGATAAGCGACGGTACGCATGCTTTTGTACCGGCAGTCATGGAGCATATTGAGCTGGCAGGTGTGCATTCAGGCGATTCGGCATGTGTCATACCGTCAAGACACCTCAGCCGTGAGAGTGTTGAGACCATCAAGGAATATACCCGCAGGATAGCGGAAGAGATGCATGTAAGCGGACTTATGAATATGCAGTATGCCATTGAGGATGACAGGGTGTATGTTCTTGAAGCGAACCCGAGGGCATCGAGGACTGTTCCGCTGGTTTCAAAGGTCTGCAACATCCGCATGGTGCCGCTGGCGATAGACATTGTGACAGGTCATCTTACCGGAAGACCTTCACCGGTACCGGCGCTTAAGGAACAGAATATACCATATTACGGTGTAAAAGAAGCGGTATTCCCGTTTAACATGTTCCCGGAGGTCGACCCGCTTCTCGGACCGGAAATGCGTTCTACAGGAGAGGTTCTCGGACTTTCAGAAAACTGGGGAGAGGCTTTCTACAAAGCACAGGAAGCAACCCAGACAAGGCTTCCCCTGTCGGGCACAGTGCTGATAAGCGTGAACGACAAGGACAAGGCCGAAGTCGTAGAGGTTGCAAAGGACTTTGCAGACAGTGGATTCAGGATCCTTTCAACTAAAGGCACAAGCAGGCTTCTCAATGCGGCATGTATCGAGGCAGAGACCGTAAACAAGCTGCAGGAAGGCGGCACGACCATACGTGACCTGATAATGGACGGGACAATAGACCTGGTAATAAACACACCGGGAGGAAAAGAGAGCGGCTGGGACGACAGCTATCTGCGTAAAACCGCAATCAGAAAGAAAGTTCCATACATAACAACAATGGCCGCCGCAAAAGCGACAGCAGTAGGAATAAAGACGATAAAAAGAAGAGGAAGCAGTGAGATAAAATCACTGCAGGAGCTGCACGCGATGGTGCATGACGCATAAGAAGCGTGAAAATAAGAAGCCGTGAAAAACTGAGATGACAGACCTCAGCTTTCACGGCTCCTGTGTTCAAATCGCTCCTGTGTTCTTATCTGTTACATGGTCAGATACAGGTAGTTGCTGTAGTAGCTGTAGTAGGTTCCGCGTACGGAGTTTGTTTTGTAGCATCTTACTCTGAAGCAGTATCTTGTGCCGGCTTTGAGGCCTGTTGCTGTCTGAGTCAGGCCTTTTGTCTGTGGGCATTTTTTCCAGGTCGACTGGCCTGCAACGCAGTATTGAAGTTCATAGCCAAGCGCTGTTGTTTTGTTCCAGGTCACGGTCGCGCTGGTTGCGCTTGCTTTTTTTACACCGGTGAGCCTGGGCGGGGCAAGACGGTAGATGGCTACTCCGGCGGCATCATAGGAGGAAAGTTCAGAGCCGACTTTTGCGGCAACGGAGTAAATGTACCCTTCACCGTAATCATTTTTGACGGATTCGTCTATGTATAGAAGCTTGCTTCCGCTTGCGGACAGCAGAGGATCGGTGGCGCCGATCGTTCTGATGGCATTCCAGGAACCCTTGTATTTCCTGAAGATAACGTACTGTTTTGCCTTATCTACTTTATAGAACTGAACTCCTATGCCTTTAATACTGTTGTAGGCAGCGACCAGCTTTGGCTGGGGAGGAGTTGAGGCAGTTGCTTTGGCAATCTGATAGCTAAGAGTTTTGGTGCCGGAATAACGGCCTTTCATTGTAACCTTGACTGTATAGGTTCCGATTGCCTTGCTGTTCGGGTTTGTAAAGGAAATATTTATATAGGATGAGTTGATGACCTTGTTGTCACTGTCTCTCACCACGACATTTGGCTTCTGCACCGTGTTGTTGTAAATGAATTTGGTGACGTTAAGCTGGTAGGAAGCAATTTTTTTGACTACGGTGTTCGATTTGATATTTCCGCAGGTTTTACATATTACTCTTACGCTTCCATCGGAGCTTTCGGTTGCTTTGCTGTAGATGGTTTCGGCATAATCATGTGTGTGGGTCATCCTGTAGCCGTCGAAGCCGAGGGTCTGCATGGAAACCTTTACCTTATCAAGAAGAATGGAGTTCCACATGGCAAAACCGGCTTTGAGGGATACATTCGCCAGATCCTGGATCTCATAATCCATCAGGTCCTGATCGAGCTCCTGAACTTCGAATTCGATGTTCTCAACTCCGCTGTACTTCGAGGGGGTCGGAATTTCCGAGGAGGCAGATACATAGGTTTCACCGGTAGAAGCAACGTCCAGAAAATATGAAATATCGGCGCCTGATGTTGCTCCATAGGGGAGGCTCATCCAGGTCGTTGAAACATATGAAACACCTTCGACGGTCTCATTAAAGATAATTTCGAAGAAAAACTCGTTATAGGCAACTACATAATAGATATTTGAGGTAGCTGTAACTCCGCTGATATTCTGGGAGACGGTTATATAATAGTCGCCTTCCTCATCGACTTTACCATTTTTCATTATGTAGTTTTTGAGTGTCTGAGATACATAGTTTTTGGTCAGCTGGCTGTAACCGACCATATCGGGTTCTCCGGCTGGAGAGGACATTCCGGAAACTATAAGACCGGCAATATTTTTAAAACCATCCGCAATCTGTTTCTTGGAATTAGAAGAATCTTCTTCAGTGATGGAGTCTTCAGCATTCCCGTCTTCCTGCTTTTCTGGAGAAGGTATGTCTTCTGTCGGGGCGGATTCTTCTATCTGCTCATCTGTGGGCAGATCAGAGGCGGGATCCGGTTCTATGGCAGATTCATCCGTGAGTTCTTCAAGAACTTCATCCTCAGAAGACAGGTCCTCTTCTGTTTCATCGATAAATGCATCTTCCTCATCCAGAATCAGCTCAGATTCTTCATCGATGAAAAGATCTTCCTCAGCTTCGGGCATGAAGGAAACAGCTTCAGGAATTTCCTCCTCAACCTGTATTTCATCCTGCCGGATCTCAAAACCTTCTTCGGAAACGATGGGCGCTTCTGCCGCTAAGAGCTCTTCACCGGAAACAGTGAAACCTCCCGGCAGGACCATTAAACCTGCAAGCAGTATTGAAAGTATTCTTTTTTTCATTAACATATACCCCCTGTAAATCACGTGTCCCGTCGAATGGACACTAAATAATTGTTAAAACGAATTATACATGAAAACGAGGGTTTTGTCTATATGTTTAAGGTTTAAGACAGGGGACGGTTCTCTGTCTTATTTTTGTTTTTTCAATAATAAGACATGGGACGGCTCTCTGTCTTATTATTGTTTTTCAATAATAAGACAGAGAACCGTCCCATGTCCTAAAACCCGATAAGGTCGATGACCAGCCCGCTGAGAGCGGCAAAGAGGATGACGTATATAATGTATATTACAAAGTTTTTTATGCCAAGCGCTGATTTAAGGGCGCCGAGGTTGGTAAGCTTTGTGCCGGGGCCGGCTATCATGAATGCGGCGGCGCTGCCTACGCTCATGCCTTCATACAGCCATTCGGAGATCAGCGGTATGGTGCCGCCTCCGCAGGTGTAGAGTGGTACGCCGAGGCCTGCGGCCAGAAGCGAACCAAAGCCTTTGTTGACGGAGAACAGGGATGCGACTACGGTCTGTGGTACGTATCTCTGATAAAGTGCGGTGAGCAGGATCCCGGCTGCAAAATACGGAAGAGTAGCCTTTAGGTTTCTTCCTACATTTTTTATATAGCGCTTAATGATCACGGGATCGGTATCACGGTTGTGTGATGAAAAAAAAGCAGTAAAATGATAGAACGGCTTGTCGTGGAAGAAGATCATTACCAGGAAACCGGCAAGAAGTCCTCCCAGGATGCTGAGAAACAGGCGAAGTATGGCTATGGGCATACCGAGGGCCATGGAATAGAAGAACAGCTGTGGATTCATGAGGATCGAGCTCATCATAAAAGCAGCTATCCAGTCCTCGCGCATCCCGCTTTCATTCAGTGAGGCGACTATCGGGATAGTCCCATACATACAGAGCGGAGAGATAATGCCCAGAACCGTTGCAAACACGATACCCAGCCATCCAGGCTTTTTGCCGTTCAGCTTTGTCATCCACTCATGGATATATTTTTTTAAAAAAACTGATACAAAAGACCCCACCAGAATTCCCAGAAGGTAGTACTTCCCTATCTGGTGGAGCTGCACATCAGTATAGTACCACAGGTATACAAATTCTCTGTGGAGGATCTCGCTCATATAATCATCCTTTGCTGTGAAAAAGTAAGACAGGGGACGGTTCCTTACTTTTTCATCATATCATTCGTCAATTGAGACCAGCCGGTAATTTCTGCTTCCGAAGCCTATTTCTGATGCGTGTTCCAGAATATGGGTGCCTATCTGGCGCTCGATCCTTGCAACAACATCCCCGCCGTCCGGGGCTGCGTAGACAATATCCACGCATGCCTGGTCAAGGGCGACCGGGTCAGTAGAAGCGAGAATGCCGACATTTGCCATTGTAGGAGATGCGGGAGCTCCGATACAGTCACAGTCAACGGAAATATTGTTCATCACATTTATGAAAAGCATTTTGCTTCCGTTTCCTTCGTAATCGTATACAGCCTTGGCAGCTTCTGCCATTGATGATATAAAGGCTTCCTGCGTATTTCCGCCCATACCGCCGTTGTGGATGACATTCTTGCCTTCCGGTGCGGCCACGCCTATTGCGATATTTTTGAGGGCACCTCCGAAGCCGCCCATTGCATGGCCCTTGAAATGAGAGAGAACCATGAGAAAATCATAATTCTGAAGGTCGGCGCCTACGATATCTTCTGTAAGGTATTGTCCTCCGTTTACCGGAATGCTCATTGTGCCGTTCTCATCCATCAGGTCGACATCAGCGATATCGAACCAGCCGTGGTCCTTTGCTACCTGATAATGCATGGCGGTGGAAGATCTCTGCCCGCCGTAATCTACAGTGTTGCATTCAACGATGGTGCCGTGGACTTCGCGCACGAGGTTTTTCACCAGGTTGGGATTAAGAAAATGGTTGTTCCCGGCTTCACCTGTACTTACTTTAACTGCGACATTGCCTTCGGGCGTGATGTGCAGCGCGTTGTAAATGTTGATAAGTCCGACAGGGCTGATGTTGTCAGTAAAATAGACAACCGGGGCAGATTCATCCTCAGTGCGGTGCTCAAGAGATGAAAAATCTATCCATTCTCTTGAACCGGTTGGACCATAGGCAGCCTCCTCCTCGGGACGGGAGTAGCTTATCGTATCTGCGGTGCCGGCATCAGTCTCATTATTTGTAAGCAAGGCTTCCTCAGCACTTACCGTGCCGGTTAAAAGATTATCGCTGTTTATAAAGCTTTCTCCGAATATGGCTGCTGCAGTAAACACAGCGATGATTCCAAGTACTGCTGCTTTTCTGCTCATTGTTTTTCCTCCTGATATAAAACTGCATAAGCCGGCTTCTCCGGCTGAAAATAACGCCTCTTCAGGCAAGTGTATCCATATTATAACTATATGTTACGAAAATGTCAACAGAGCATGAGCTTAGTTCACACTTATGACACAAAATGGTTACTATTCACGGCCGTAAGGAAATATACTCTGCCCTGTTCTGCCTGCATGAGCAGAGCATGCTTTCTTACAGAGACTGCATAAGTGCGCAATCTTTTTTTATTGCGAAGGATCTTTATGGCTTGTATAATAAGTGCAGCTATTCAGAGCAGCCTGATGCACTTGCCGCTGAGAGTGCTTCATTTTTATAAGAAGAAAGGAAGACAACTGATGTATACAGGATCGCGAAATGAGACGGGGAGAGTTGATGATGAATATCTGAGACTGCTTCAGAAAATGATAGAGAAACAGGAAAGGTCAGTGCGGGTTACCAGAATAGTTGCCGCTGCTGAATGTATTCTGCTTACAATTATGCTTGCAGCAGTGGTTATTTTGGGCCCGCGAGTACTGGGAACCGTTAAGAATGTAGATTCTGCCATGGAAGAGGTGGATGACCTTATTGTGGATGTAGAGAAATCCCTGACGAAAGTCACAACTCTTGCAGAAGACGCGGATGCGCTTGTGGTGGCTAATGAGACGGCAGTTAATGAGGCTATCGGACATTTCAATGAAGTGGACTTTGAGAGCCTTAACAAATCTATTGCCAGGCTTTCGGAAGTGCTGAAGCCGCTAGCCGATTTTGCAGAACTTTTTGAATAAGGGCGGTGATCGAATGACAGACAGAAACTATATGATGGCTGAAAGGATAGCTTCTGAAGCGGCGAAGAAGGGTGGGAGGACATTTTATGTCGGAGGTCTTGTCAGGGACCGGTTGATGGGACGGGAAAACAAGGATGTCGACATAGAGGTGCACGGGATCGATCCTTCAGTACTGCATGAAATTCTGGAGAAGCTTGGGAAACCGATTGCCATGGGCGCGAGCTTTGGGGTATATGGCCTGAAAGGATATGAAATAGATATAGCCATGCCCCGGAAGGAAACGGCAACAGGGCGCGGCCATAAGGATTTTGATGTGTTTGTCGATCCTTATCTGGGGACGGAAAAGGCGGCGATAAGGCGGGATTTCACTATTAATGCAATGATGCAGGATGTACTCACGGGAGAGATAGTGGATCATTTTGGCGGGCAGGAGGATCTTAAAGAGGGAGTGATCCGCCATGTTAATGATGTGACGTTTGCGGAGGATCCGCTCAGGGTGCTGAGAGCGGCTCAGTTTGCGGCGCGTTTTAAGTTTGATGTGGCACCTGAAACAATTAAGCTTTCAAGTACCATGGATCTTTCTGCGCTTGCCTGTGAGCGAATTATGGGAGAACTGCAGAAGGCATTCCTGAAATCAGATAAACCTTCTGTGTTTTTTGAAGTGCTTTTTAAAATGAACCAGCTGGGATACTGGTTTCCGGAGATCCTGACGCTTAAGGGAGTGCCGCAGAATGTGCAGCATCATCCGGAAGGTGATGTATGGAATCATACGATGATGACGCTTGACGCAGCGGCTTCATTCCGCAGCAGTGCTTCTTACCCCCTTGGGCTTATGATGTCTGCGCTTGTTCATGATGCGGGGAAGAGCGTTGCGACGGAAGTGAAGGATGGTGAAATACATGCTTATATGCATGAAACCCTGGGACTTCCGCTGGTACAGAAGTTTCTGGACAGGATATGCAATGAAGTAAAACTGCAGCGATATGTCCTGAATATGACAGAACAGCATATGAAGCCAAACATGTATTATAAGGATGGCGCCGCGCGGAAGAAATACTGCAAAATGTTTGACGAATCGGTCTGCCCTGATGATCTGCTGCTGCTTTCGAAGGCGGATCATTTTGGGAGAACAGATCCTTCACCTTATGAAGAACAGGAAGCTTTTCTGAGAAATGAGCTTGAGGTGTTTAAGGAAAGAATGGCACAGCCGTTTGTACAGGGGCGTGACCTTGTTGAAGCAGGGGTAAGGCCGGGACCTGAATTCCACGAAGCACTGCTTTTTGCCCATAAGCTGCGGCTTGCAGGAGTACCGAAAGAAAGGGCGCTCAGCCAGACTCTGGCTGAATTCTTCAGGGATAAGGCGTAAGATAAGACGGATGGCTGTAAAAGCAGTAAGTAAATGTAACTGTCAAGGCATCAGGCCTTTTATTAAAAAGCCTTTGGAGGGATGCCGGGGCTGCGCGGGAAAAGATGAAAACCTGTCTTGTGCAGCCCGGCTCACAAACAAGTGCGGCATAATGCCGCACCCGAAGCTGATCAAGCCTGGGCCAGAGCCTGGTCAAGGGCTTTGGAGAGCTGGTCGGCACAGGAAGTGCCGCGGCCGCCGCAGTCGTTCCCGCGGAGTGTGTCTGCTGCCTGCTTTGCGTCTGCTCCCTCCAGCAGAAGTCCGATAGCTTTAAGGTTGCCATTGCAGCCGCCTGCAAAGCGAAGATTATAGATCTTTCCGTCTTCCAGATCGAAGGTGATATTACGGGAACATACTCCATGCGGAGTGTATGAAAATGTTGACATAGAATGATCCTCCATAAGATAACAGGGGTTGAAAAAGGCTTTTGCCTTTGGGCGATATGTCTGAAAAGAGGCTGTGAAGAAGCAGGAATAAGACCTGAGCTTCACAGCCTCTTTTTCTTAAGGACTGTCAGGGCCGGTTAAACGACCTGGAGCCTGACAGAGCCTTCGTGTCATCCTTCACGGATGTTTAATGTAAGTACCGGTTTTGCCGGGCCTTAATTATTCTTCTGCAGCTTCCTCTTCTACAGCAGCAGCCGGATCCCTGCCGAACTGGCAGTCGTTGTTGCCGGACTGTGTTGTCCACATTTCAAGCATGTTGATCGGGTCGTTGAAGTCTGCAAGCCATCCCTCACGTGCGAAGTCGAACTGGCCGTTCTTACGCTCATCAAGGAATACGTTCCACTCGCGCTGCTCGATGCTCATGTTGATTCCGAGCTCTGCGAAATCCTGCTGCATTGCCTCAGCGATAGCAACATGGCCTGTGCTCTCGTTGGTGAGGTAGGTGATGTTGATCGGGGTCTCATCGGAAAGAACGCCGTCCTCGGTGAATTCGAAGCCTGCATACTCAAGAAGAGCACGTGCTTCTTCAACACCTTCCTCGCTCCACTCTGCCGGATAGTAGCCTACAGCTTCCTCATCCGGATAGGTGTAGCTGTCAGTGTTCTCTTTGAAGATTCCGCCATTGCCGTCTGCCATTCCTTCAGGAATGTAGGAGGTAGCAACCTTCTGCTCGCACTGGCCGATGTTTTCGATGATGTAGTCACGGTCGATAAGAAGAGCAAATGCTTTTCTCATTGCGATAGCCTGGTCAACGGTCTTGCCTTCAAAGATCGGGCTGTTTACGTTGAATGCAGCATAGTAGGTTCCAAGGTTGTCAACAACGTGGAAGTCTTCGTTGTCCTTAATGGACTCGATCTCGTTGGTCGGAACGGTGTCAGCGAAGTCAAGGTCGTCGGACTGATATGCTGCGTAGATAGCGGTGTCATCTGCGCTGAGCATGAAATCGATCTCTTCGATGGAGACTTCGTCAGCCCTGTGATAGTTTTCGTTCTTGACAAATGTCATGGATTCTTCATGTTTCCACTCGGAAACAGTGTAGGCACCATTGGTGATAAATCCGGCTTCTGCGCACCATGCTCCCGGATTGGTCTCCCAGTCAGCTTCAGCCTCAACTGCAGCCTGCGGAACCGGCAGATAAGCCGGGAATGCAGCCAGGTCAAGGAAGTAAGCGCACGGAGCGTTAAGTGTAGCGACCAGTGTAAGGTCATCTGTTGCTTCTACCATGATGGAACCGTCATCATTAAGTGCGAAGCAGTCAAACATGTAAGCATAGTCAGCTGCAGTCATCGGATCAGCGCAGCGTTTCCATGCATATTCGAAATCTTTTGCGGTCAGGTCAGAACCATCGGACCATTTCAGGCCTTCCTGGAGATGGAAGGTGTAAACCAGGCCGTCATCGGAAACTTCATAAGGATTCTCGGGATCAGCGAGATCCGGCTGAAGGTTGCCGTCAGCATCGTAGGTGTAAAGTCCTGAGAACAGGTTTACGCACAGGCAGGCACCGTCAACAGAGGAGTTGAGGGCCGGGTCGATCTTGGCGGGCTCGGAGGCAAGGTTGACTTTCAGCACATCCCTCGGGCAGGTTGCGAACTGGAAGAATTTGAATCCGAACAGGTTGGAGTAGATGCCTTCAACGTCGGTCTTCTGTACATACAGATCGTTGTAATAGTAGATCGGGATGACAGCGCCGGTAGCCATGAGGATATCTTCTGCTTTGTGCATCAGGGCAACACGTGCTTCTGTGTCGGTCTCGCCCTTAATCTGTTTGATGAGTTCATTGTATTCTGACCAGTCCGGAGCAGCTTCGTTGTAAGCAGCGGGAGCGATAGCAACTGTTTCGCCATCCGGATAGACAGGTGAGTTGTAAAGAGTAACAGCAGCGGCAGCTACAGCAGCGGCAGCAGGAGCTACTGTGTCAGCTCCTTCTTCTACAGCTTCTTCAACAGCTTCTTCAGCTTCCTCAGCAGCCTCTTCAACAGCTTCCTCAGTTTCCTCTACAGCCTCTTCAACAGCTTCCTCAGCCTCGTCAGCAGTCTCTTCAACAGCTTCCTCAGCCTCGTCAGCAGTCTCTTCTACGGCTTCCTCAGCCTCGTCAGCAGCCTCTTCTACGGCTTCCTCGGCCTCGTCAGCAGCCTCTTCAACAGCTTCTACAGTTTCCTTAGCAGCTTTATCAGCGGCTTCTTCGGCTTCCTCAGCCTCATCAGCAGCTTCCTCTACGGCTTCCTCAGCTTCTTCTACTGCTTTCTCAGCGTCATCAGCAACATCCTCAGCAGCTTCTTCAGCATCCTCAGCAGCTTCGCCAACAGCGTCAGCGGCTTCGTCAGCAGCCTCTTCAACAGCTTCTTCAGCTTCCTCAGCTGTCTCTTCTGCTGCTTCTTTAGTTTCCTCAGCAGCATCAGCGGCTTCTTCTACAGCTTTTTCAGCGTCATCAGCAACATCTTCAACAGCTTCTTCAGCGTCATCAGCAGCTTCTTCTACAGCATCTTTAGCATCTTCAGCAGCGTCAGCGGCTTCCTCAGCAGCTTCTTCAGCGCTATCAGCAGCTTCTTCTACAGCATCCTCAGCCTCATCAGCAGCATCTTCAGCAGCTTCTTCTCCAGCATCCTTAGCGTCATCAGCGGCGTCTTCAGCTTCCTCAGCAGCGTCTTCAACAGCTTCTTCAGCGTCTTCGGCAACATCTTCAGCGGCGTCAG
>JAFUCO010000026.1 GCA_017459635.1 Blautia sp.
AAGCTCATAGACGGGCTCAGTAACAAGAGAGATCACGCACCCCAGGGCGGCAAGAAGGTTGGACTTGCCGCCGCCATTCGGGCCGTAGATCACACCAACCGGCAGAATATCATTTCCCTTTTCAGTCTTTATAAGGCTGTCCTTGAACTCAGAAAGAGCCGCAGCCTGGAAATCGAATGTGGTTTCATCTCGATAGGAGCGGAAGTTGCTGAATGAAAACTGGCATAACATGATAGCCACCTCCTTCAACTGGTCTCATTCATGCCAATGATAGCATGAACCCATTGAGAAATCAATATTTAAAGCCTAAATACAAAAAATAATTACGAAAAACGACTTTAAAACTGAATTTTGGGCAGCTTAGGAGAAATACGAACCCGTGAACCTTGAATCCTGAAGCTGAGCTGAATACTACATAGCCTGTGTTCATTAAACCGAACGCGGGCTATTTTTTATGTCCTTTTCTGCAGGTGCACATGCAGATAAAGGGCATTTTTGTTTTCAAACCATATCAAACCGGTGGAGAACCTGCCGGTAACAAGAAGGAGGACTCTAATATGGCATTTTTCAACAGCGCGATCACAGTATTGCAGACACTGGTTGTAGCCCTTGGCGCAGGTCTCGGTATCTGGGGAGCTATTAACCTGCTGGAAGGTTATGGCAACGACAATCCCGGCGCGAAGTCGCAGGGCATGAAGCAGCTGATGGCGGGCGGCGGAGTCGCTTTGATCGGCACGACGCTGGTACCGCTTCTTTCGGGCCTGTTTGGTTAAGACACGGGAGGTAACGCCTTTTGAACACAATTCTCGAACAGATTACGGAATGGCTCAAAGGGATGCTCATTGACGGCATCATGAACAATCTGTCGGGGATGTTCGACGCGGTCAACCAGCAGGTTGGCGACGTGGCGGCTCAGGTAGGGAGATCACCCTCGGCCTTTTCGCCGGGGGTCTTCTCCATGGTACGGAACGTGTCAGAGTCCGTCATCATCCCGATTGCAGGCATGATCCTCACCTTCATCGCCTGCTATGAGCTGATCCAGATGATTATCGATCACAATAACCTGTCCAACTTTGAGACCTGGATTTTCTTCAAATGGGTCTTCAAGACCTTCGTGGCAGTTCTGCTGATCACGAACACTTTCAACATCACCATGGCTGTCTTTGATGTGGCCCAGCATGTGGTGAACGCCAGTGCCGGGATCATCTCCGGCAGTACGGCGGTAGATGCGTCCACTCTGGAAAGCATGCGGGAGACACTGGAGGAAATGGAACTCGGACCGCTTCTTGGGTTGTTCCTGCAGTCCTTTGTGGTGCAGCTCTGCTCCATGATCCTGTCGGTCGTGATCTTCGTCATCGTCTATGGCCGTATGGTGGAGATCTATCTCATGACCAGTCTTGCGCCGATCCCGTTCGCAACCTTCGGGAACCGGGAACAGAGTCAGATCGGGCAGAACTATCTCCGGTCACTTTTTGCCCTCGGATTCCAGGGTTTCCTCATCATGATCTGCGTCGGAATCTATGCAGTGCTCGTGCAGACAGTATCCTTCTCGGATGACATTATCGCATCCATCTGGGGTGTGATGGGGTACACGGTGCTGCTGTGCTTCTCCCTGTTTAAGACGGGAGGCCTGGCCAAGAGCGTGCTCTCAGCGCATTGAGCCTGAATCAGAAAATCCATTTTTGCAGTAGAAACCATGAACGCCGGTGCATCCGGCAGAAAGGAGGGAACGGCTTTGGCTGCGTATATCCCGGTCCCGAGAGATTTATCAAGGGTCAAGTCCAAGGTGTTTTTCAACCTGACGAAAAGGCAGCTCATCTGCTTTGGCGGCGCAGCGCTGATCGGTGTTCCGGCCTTCTTCCTGATGAAGAAGGTGACAGGAAATATCAGCCTGTCCGTCATGTGCATGATGGTCCTTATGCTGCCGCTGTTCTTTCTCGCCATGTATGAGCGGGACGGACAGCCCTTTGAAGTCGTTGCAAGGCACTTTATCGAAAGCAAATTCATCCGCCCGAAGATCCGGCCTTACCAGACGGACAACTACTATTCGATCCTGGAGAGGCAGGCACAGGCAGAAAAGGAGGTAAACCAGATTGTTCGGAAGAAACAAAAGAACATCCCGAAAAAGCGCAAAAGGAAAGCCGGCGGAAATCCGTCTGCCGGCAGGCCTCACAAAGCGTGAGCAGAAGCAGGTAAAGGAGATCATCGAGAGGGCGAGGAAGGACGACGGGGTGCCGCGTACGGCCCAGCAGTCGATTCCTTTCCAGCGGATGTTCCCGGACGGCATCTGCCGGGTTTCGGATAACTATTACACCAAGACAATTCATTATCAGGACATCAATTATCAGCTGGCGCAGGACGAGGATAAGACGGCCATTTTTGAGGAATGGTGCAGTTTCCTCAACTTCTTCGACAGTTCCATTCACTTTGAACTGTCCTTTCTGAATATGGCGACCGATGCCGAAAGCTTTGAACAGAGCATCCGGATCCCTTTCCAGAAGGACGCATTCAATTCCGTCCGGAGCGAATACAGCCAGATGCTGAAGACCCAGCTGGAGCAGGGCAACAACGGCCTGACCAAGACCAAATACCTGACCT
>JAFUCO010000027.1 GCA_017459635.1 Blautia sp.
AGCGTGCCCGGGGAAAGGGGGGTGTGGGGGGTTGCTGGGTGCCGGTGGCACCCGTTTAGCAACGACCGGAGCGGAGCGGAGAGACGTCGGGCTTCGCAACTCTGAGAGCGTTTTCCCCCCACGCCTTTCGGAGAGACACCCCCCGCTGTATAGCAATAGGTCTATAGTCTGAAAAAAGACTTTTTTCACATTCCCTTATTTTGTGTCCAAAAAAAGTAATATATCACTTGACAGAGTGGCTTTTCTCCCATATAATCTTAATTAAAAGTTACAGAATTATTAAGATTTACATAACTTCTGTAATATGTAAACCACCACGAGGTGACAGTTATGGGGAGAAAAATTGACACAGATTGTTTAGAGGGAAAGCATGGAAAAAAGCGTTCCTCCAGAAAAAAGGACATGCATCGCTCTAAAACGCTAAGATTAATAATGATTACTGCCGGAGGGATCACAGCAGCGGTTCTGGCGGTCACGGTCGGAGGGATGTTTAACGTTCAGAAGGATGCAAGGGTATATGCGTCCGATAATCAGAACGAGATTGTCACGGCTGACGGAGTTACACCTGACAGGATACCGGCCGGGATTCAGGGGGTGATTACAGGAGTTAGTGCATCTCCATCGCCGGGCAGCAGGGTAAACAGCCTCGGGACATCCGCGGACCACATTACAGTAGGGCAAAGGGTCCGGACTATAGGTTCATCTTCTTCTGACATTGATGTAAGCGAGAGTCTCATGACGCAGGCTGCGCGCATGAATGAGGAGAGCGTTTCCAAGGCTGCAAGCGCTTCGCTTATGTCGGATTCGGATTATTCGACCCTGCTGAGGATTGTTGAAGCTGAAGCGGGCGATGATGATGTAAAAGGAAGGGTACTGGTTGCAAACGTTATTCTCAACAGGGTGGCAAGGGAGGATTTCCCGAACACTGTTACTGACGTGGTGTTCCAGTATGTTAACGGTGTTCCGCAGTTTGCTCCGACCTATGATGGAGCTTTTTATACTGTTGAAGTGACCGACGATACCAGAGAGGCGGTTCGTCAGGCTCTTTCCGGTACTGATTATTCTGAAGGAGCGCTTTTCTTTGTAATGAAAGATGTTCTCTCGGAGGGGGCTGTAAGCTGGTTCGATACAGATCTGAAACATCTGTTTAAGTACGGAGTCCATGATTTCTACACCTACCCGGAGGAGAGCGATCCACTGGCTAACGCGAATCAGGATCAGGAAGTACAGACACTTGCATATGCAGCAGATGAATAAGGGCAGGGGGATACACCCCCCTGCCCTTTTTTCATTTTTTAACAGGTTTTACAGATATATCTGGATTCTGCAGCAGAGCTGACCACCGGGGCGTGCGACATGAAGTTCTGTTCTGCGGATGGATATATAGTACTCTATAGTTGCTGTTTACGGCCCAACCGCAAGCGGTTGGGCCTGAGCCCTCCATTCGGAATCCCGCCCTTACGGACTTCGCCGCCGCTTTGCGAAAAAGATTCCTCATGAAGGGCTCAGACCCTGTAAGTCGGTGAGTGACGGGCTTGAATTTTGCGGCTAAAAGAAGTATTATGTTAACAGACGCTGCTTTGCAGCCTGGACAATGATAAAACTGATTCAGAAAGGCGGATATTTACTATGCAGATTTTATATAAAAGTACCAGAGGCGGGGAAGAAGGAGTTCCGGCTTCGCGGGCTATTCTTAATGGACTGGCCTCTGACGGGGGACTTTATGTTCCGGAGACCATTCCAGAGCTCGATATTTCCCTGGAAGAGCTTGCCGGAAAACCTTACAGTTTTGTTGCATATGAAGTGATGCGCCGCTTTCTGACGGATTTCACTGAAGAGGAACTCAAACGTTGTATACTCAGTGCCTATGATGAAAAATTCGACACTCCGGAGATCGCGCCGCTTCATAAAACCGGAGAAAACACATATTTCCTTGAGCTTTATCATGGAGCAACGATTGCCTTCAAGGATATGGCGCTTTCAATCCTTCCATATCTGATGACTACAGCTGCGCGCAAAAACAATGTAAAGGATGAGATCGTTATCCTTACTGCTACTTCAGGTGATACCGGTAAGGCTGCGCTGGCCGGTTTTGCAGATGTTCCGGGGACGCGCATTGTTGTTTTCTACCCCAAATATGGGGTGAGCCCGGTACAGGAAAAGCAGATGGTGACTCAAAAAGGGGACAACACCTGCGTTATCGGGATCACGGGCAACTTTGACGATGCCCAGACAGCCGTAAAGAAAATGTTCGAAGACAAAAAACTTGCTGAGCAGCTGTCCGAAAAAGGCTTCAGGTTTTCGTCGGCAAATTCGATCAATATCGGACGCCTGGTTCCGCAGATTGCTTATTATGTATGGTCATACGCCCGGCTTCTTGAGCAGAATGCCATCCGCAGCGAAGAAGAGATAAATATCGTGGTGCCTACAGGTAATTTCGGCAATATTCTGGCCGCGTATTATGCAAGGCAGATGGGCCTTCCGGTACATACGCTTGTCTGCGCTTCAAACGAAAACAAGGTGCTGTACGATTTCTTCCGCACCGGTGTGTACGACAGGAGAAGAGAATTCATACTTACCAGCTCTCCGTCGATGGATATCCTTATCTCGAGCAACCTTGAGAGGCTGATCTACAGGATCTGCGGAAATGATGCTTCTCTCTGTGCTGAAAAAATGAACTCCCTTAAAGCGGATGGATGGTACGATATAACAGAAGAACAGAAGGAAGCACTCCGGTGCTTCTACGGCGGATACTGCAGCCAGGAGGAAACAAAGCAGACAATAGCTGCATTATATAAGGAAGAAAAATATCTTATAGATACCCATACGGCTGTGGCGGCGGATGTTTACAGGAAATATCGTGAAGCCGAGAAGGATCCGCGGCCGACCGTTATTGCGTGCACGGCAAGCCCGTACAAGTTTACAAGAAGTGTTGTCGAGGCTTTGAAAGCAGTCACAGATATTCCGTCTGATACAGAAGAAATGGATGATTTCGCCCTGGCAGACCTTCTTCAGCAGGTAACAGGAATGCCGGTCCCGAAGGCTGTGGAGGAAATACGGAATGCTCCGGTGCTTCATGACAAAGTTGTGGATGCGTGCGACATGCCTCAGGCTGTTATGAGCTTCCTGGTGGGGAGATAACCATGAGAATGAACTGGAAGTCGCTCCTTTCAGCAAAGAGGATAGGCAGCTACGGGAGGACGGTAAGTGCCGGAAGCGATCTGCGCAGTGAATTTGAGAAGGATTATCACCGTATCGTCGGAAGCGCTACATTCAGAAGACTCCAGGATAAGACACAGGTTTTTGCGCTTGACAAAAGTGACTTTATAAGGACAAGACTTACACATTCACTGGAGGTCTCTTCTTTTGCCAGATCCCTTGGCCAGAATATCGCCCAGTACATACTGGACAACCATATGGACAAGGACTTCACTCCGGAGACAAAGGTGGAGATATGCGAGATACTGCAGTGCGCCGGACTTATACATGACATCGGGAATCCTCCGTTTGGCCATTTCGGCGAGGAGGCGATTCGGGACTGGTTCGTACGTAAGCTTCCGACTCTGACTTTTCAGGGACAGAAGGTGACTGATCTTCTGGAGGAGCAGATGCTTCAGGACCTGTACCTTTTTGAGGGCAATGCCCAGGCGCTGAGGCAGGTGACGAAGCTCCATTTTCTGGTCAATGAAAACGGGATGAATCTTACATATGCGCTTCTGAATACGATCATCAAGTATCCGGTGCCATCCGTGGCGGTCGACCCGGGAAGCAGCAATATTGCCCTCAAAAAAATGGGATATTTTGCCGCCGAACAGGACCTATATTACAGGATCTCAAAGGACATGGGAACTACCGGGAAACGTCACCCGCTGACCTTTATACTGGAGGCTGCTGATGATATAGCGTACAAGACTGCGGATATTGAGGATGCCTTCAAGAAGGGGTTCATTTCCTATGAAAAGCTCCGCCAGGAACTCATTCTTGCAAGAGACCGGGCAAAGGAAAAAAGCAGCCAGCTGGATCCGGCGCTTATACTTGACAGGCAGTATCAGAACGCGCTTAAACATAACATCAGCAACCCTAAGCGCTATGCGGTACAGAACATGACGGTAAGGCTGCACAGCGGACTGATGTTCTGCGCGTCATATGGTTTTACCACAAATTATCTCAGGATCATGGACGGGACTTATGAGCATGATCTGTTTTACGGGACATACGGGGAATGGATAATGGATGCGCTGGGAGATATCGCGTATCGTTATGCCTTTTTATCGGAACAGATACTGCAGATGGAAATATCGGCAGGCACCATCCTGGAGAACATGATGGATCGCTTTGTCCCGGCGGTGCTGTACTATGACACCGCAGTGCCGGCAAAAATGATGGATAAGAAACTGATGCGCATGATATCTGAGAATTACCGGCAGGTATATCACATCTACAGTGACAGATGTGAGAGAGAAGAGGAAAAGCTTTATCTGAGGCTCCTTCTCGTCACGGATTTTATAAGCGGAATGACTGATACATACGCAAAAGACCTCTATCAGAGGATAAACGGGATAGTCTAGACTGAAGAGTCGAATTCCCCTTTTCATTTCAGGTTGACATTTCCATATAAAGATGCGATAATAGCCTTGATTTTCCAGAAGTTAATTTTTTAAGAAGAGAGGTTAATGAAATGGCAGCAATCGATCTTACGAAATACGGCATTACAGGAACTACTGAAATCGTACGCAATCCTTCCTATGAGCTCCTTTTTGAAGAGGAGACCAAGGCTGACCTTACAGGTTATGAGGCAGGTACACTTACAGAGCTTGATGCTGTTAATGTTATGACTGGTATTTATACCGGACGTTCCCCAAAAGACAAATATATCGTAATGGATGATAATTCCAAAGATACAGTATGGTGGACATCTGACGAATATAAGAACGATAACCATCCGATGAGCCAGGAGACCTGGGCTGTAGTAAAGGAAATCGCAAAGAAAGAGCTCTGCGACAAGAAACTGTTTGTTGTTGATGCATACTGCGGCGCAAACAAGGATACCCGCATGGCTGTCCGTTTTATCGTTGAGGTTGCATGGCAGGCACACTTTATCAAGAACATGTTCATCCAGCCTACAGAGGAAGAGCTTGAGAACTATGAGCCGGACTTTGTAGTATACAATGCTTCCAAGGCAGCTGTTGACAACTATGAGGAGCTCGGGCTTAATTCCTCAACATGCGTTGCATTCAACATCACAAGCCGTGAGCAGGTTATCATCAACACATGGTACGGCGGCGAGATGAAGAAGGGTATCTTCTCCATGATGAACTACTATCTGCCGCTTAAGGGCATTGCTGCTATGCACTGCTCTGCAAACACAGATATGGACGGCAAGAATACCGCTATCTTCTTCGGACTTTCCGGAACAGGCAAGACCACACTTTCAACAGACCCGAAACGTCTCCTCATCGGTGATGACGAGCACGGCTGGGACGACAACGGTGTGTTCAACTTCGAAGGCGGCTGCTATGCAAAGGTCATCAACCTTGACAAGGAATCAGAGCCGGATATCTACAATGCCATCAAGAGAAACGCTCTTCTTGAGAACGTTACCGTAGACGAGAACGGAAAGATCGATTTCGCCGACAAGAGCGTTACCGAGAATACCCGTGTTTCCTATCCGATCGAGCATATTGAAAACATCGTTAAGAAGGTTAACCCGGTATCCGCAGGCCCGGATGCTCAGAATGTTATCTTCCTTTCCGCAGATGCTTTCGGAGTACTTCCTCCTGTATCTATCCTGACACCAGAACAGACACAGTACTACTTCCTGTCAGGCTTCACAGCAAAGCTTGCCGGAACCGAGAGAGGCATCACCGAGCCTACCCCGACCTTCTCAGCATGCTTCGGCCAGGCATTCCTGGAGCTGCATCCGACCAAGTACGGCGAGGAGCTGGTTAAGAAGATGCAGAAGAGCGGCGCCAAGGCTTACCTTGTAAACACCGGCTGGAACGGCAGCGGAAAACGTATCTCCATCAAGGATACCCGTGGAATCATCGATGCTATCCTTAACGGCGATGTAAACAACGCTCCGACCAAGAACATCCCGATCTTCGATTTCGAAGTACCGACATCCCTTCCGGGAGTTGACCCCGCAATCCTCGACCCGAGAGACACCTACGCAGATGCTTCCGAATGGGAGACAAAAGCAAAAGATCTTGCCGGAAGATTCATCAAGAACTTCGCAAAATACGAAGGCAACGAAGCCGGCAAAGCCCTCGTAGCCGCCGGCCCGAAGCTTTGATACCTGAAAAATAGAAAAATAAACCAAAAGGGGCTGTGACTTTTCACAGCTCCTTTTTGGCATAAGCCAGAAAACCGTCCCAATGTCATTTAGATAGTGCCATAGTTCAGTATTTGTGGTGCTATGGTGCCGCAAGGATTTTGGCGAGTCGGACGCCGTAGGGGGAGGACTGACCATATGTACGGAACCGCGGCCTCTGGCAGAGAAAATGCTGCGTCGCCTATTAGCCCTTCCTTCGGCAAACTCGCAAAAACCGCTCAGACAGTGCCGAAGGAAGGGCAGCTATAC
>JAFUCO010000002.1 GCA_017459635.1 Blautia sp.
GTTTGTGCGAGTTTGCCGAAGGAAGGGCTAATAGGCGACGCAGCATTTTCTCTGCCAGAGGCCGCGGTTCCGTACATATGGTCAGTCCTCCCCCTACGGCGTCCGACCCGCCAAAATCTTTGCGGCACCACAGCTCCACAGTTCCTGAATTACAGCCTGGTCGAAAATAAGACAGGGGACGGTTCTCTGTCTTATTTACCCTTCCACTATCAGGTATTTCCCGGACGGCAGCCTGAACACTTCGGCTGCTTCTTCAATTTCCTGAGCAGACATACCGGACACATCCGCTCCCATCCCATCAAGATATCTGCGGACTTCTTTTATACTGTTCACTTCAACTGCCATGCAGTCCTCCAGAAACTCAGCTGCTTCCTCCATGCTCTCTGCTACAGGCTCATCAAAAAGCTGCATCTGCTTCTCAAGAAAAACCTTCAGCGCTTCTTTTGAATACATGCCATTACCTCCTTATTTAATCTTCCCTCCGACCGTAAAAGTGCCTCTATCACTTCTTCCTCCGAGGCAGTCTCATATCCGGCGGATTTTTTTACTGCATCAGCTGCATGGCTCATTGCCACACCGAAGCCCGCGCTTTCCAGCATATCTATATCATTTAGTTCATCTCCAAAAGCCATACTCACCGAAGGAGAGACCCCAAGCCTTTCACACATTCTCCGCAGCCCGTATCCCTTGTTAATCCCGAACGGGATAAAGTCTATCCATCCATTGCCCGAGGTGGCTACCTCGCATCTGCTGCCGAATCTTTCTTCCCAGTAGTTCATGTCTCCTTCTGTAACTCCACCTGTTTCAAACACTGCGCATTTTACGCACTCCTCAGGAATCTCAGAAAGGCCGGAAACACACTTATAATCATTTCGCACTACGTTCTTCAGAAAATCTACAAACTCCGGACTCTTAGGTATCAGATAATGATGCGAAGCACCGGAATAGAGAAACTCGGTGTCCGTTTTTTCCATTGCGGCTTTATAAATATCCCTGCACAGATCTTCCGGAAATGGTTCTTTATACAGAAGCTGCCCTTCATACACCGCCAGAGCCCCGTTCTCACAGATATATATTATATCGTCCTTCACCGGCTCAAACATCCGGCGCATATTCGCATACTGCCTGCCGGACGCGGCGACAAACAATATATTCTTTTCCTTCAGAGACCTTATAAGCGGAAAGATCTGCTCCGGCAGGGTTTGGGCTCCGTTCCGCAGCAGAGTACCGTCAAGATCACTGAATATTATCCTTATTCTGTCTTCCAGTATCTGCAGTATATCTTCAGGCTTTTCCGCGATGAATTTTGCATGATTCTCCATCAGTTCTTTTTTGTCCCTGTATCCCCAAAGGACTCCTGCAGTATTCATACCTGCAGAATTGCCTGTCTGCATGTCTGTCCCTGTATCACCGATATACAGGCATTCCTCCGGTGATACCCCGAATTGCCCGGCAAGAAAGAGCGCTCCGTCAGGAGCAGGCTTTCTGCGTATCCCTTCCCTCTGCCCTATCACATAATCAAAAACAGAATCGCCAAAAAGATCCTGAATGACCTTGACCGATGCTTCATGGGGCTTATTTGAGCACACTCCAAGAAAGATTCCCTTTTCCTTTAAAGCTCCAAGCAGTTCCTTAATCCCCGTGAACACACTTACACGGTAGAGCGGGTCGGCGTTGAATCTTTCCCTGTATATCCGGTCCATCTCTTCAAAATGCTCAAGCTCACTGTCGCCTGCATCAATAAGGCATCTCCTTACAAGCATAGACGCCCCGTCACCGCAATAGTACCGGTAATTGTCAACAGGAAGGGCTTCAAAGCCCATCTCTTCAAGGATCTCATTCGCGACACAGGCCATTGAGTCCAGTGTATACGCAAGTGTCCCGTCAAGATCAAAAATGCAAGCCTTCAGCATAGTACCTCCAGTTCTTTTACTACCCGTTTTACAGGAAGACCTACTACGTTGTCATAATCCCCATGTATTTCCCTGATGTTTTTCCCCCAGCTGCCCTGGATAGCATAGGCTCCGGCTTTATCCATCGGTTCTTCAGAGGATGCATACTCAATTATGTCCTCATCGGGGACTTCGCGGAACACTACATCAGTGCATTCATGAAAAACTTTTTCTGTCCTGTATCCGTTTTTTACGCAGATGACCGTTACACCCGTATATACCTGATGTGTCTCCCCGTTAAGCATTCTAAGCATAGCTGCCGCTTCCTCGTGGTCAGCCGGTTTTCCAAGTATTTTTCCCTTGTAGCTTACGACCGTATCAGCGCCTATGACCACATAATTATCATCAGCAGCATCTCCTGCGCTTTTACCGTCCGCCTTATCGGCCGCCACGCGGTCAGCGACCTCTGACGCCTTGTTGTACGAAAGATTCCTGACTATCTCCGCAGGTTCTGTTCCTCTTATCACTTCATCCCCTTCCGCAGGAATGACCGTAAAGCTGATGCCTTCCCTGCTCAGCAGTTCCTTCCTTCTTGGAGATCCCGAAGCCAGAATTATTCTCATTGATATCCTCCTCTTACAGGCATTATTGCAACTGACGTATTACGTTGTTTATTGCAGCCTGATTTTTCTGTACCGATTATTATTCAAATGTGCCATGACCTTTTTACGAAGTACTGGTTTATTTCCTTCATTCGGATTCCCGCCCTTCGGGCTCTTTCGCTGCTTCGCAGCTGGATTCCTCATGAACGAAACAGACCCTGTAAGGAAATGAACAGCACCAAATATTCTATTCTTTAATGAAGAGTTTTTCAATACCTGAATTTTTCTCTTTTCTTTTTATAAAAAAAGTATTACAATGCTATTACCACATGTCAACTATGAAAGGAGATGTATTATGGCAAAGAATAAAAAATTACTGGGTTACCTCGCTATCGGTGCTGTAACGGCAGCCGCAGCAGGTGCAGCCGCAGCCTATTTTAAGAAAAAATCCGACAAGGCTCTTGAGGATGATTTTGATGATGACTGGGATGACGACTGGGATGATGACGACGAGGAAGAACTTGCCGAGGAAGAGATAGAAGCTGAAAAGGAAGCATTTGAGGAGTGGAATCCTGAGGAAGCTGCTGAAGCTGCCGAGGAAGCTGTCGATGCCGTCATGGAAGCTGCCGAAGATGCTGCCGACGCCGCAAAGGATGCTGCCGAAGATGCTGTTGAAGCTGCAAAGGATGCGGCTGAAGATGCTGTTGAAGCTGTTGAAGAAGCGATAAGCGAATAAAGCCTGTATTATCAGTATTATTATTATACTTAAACAAGAGCCCGGAGATCATTCTCCGAGCTCTTATGATTACTGCATGTGAAATGGATTCCCAGACTGCCCAGAGCGTCCTTAAAATCCGCGCCTGCAGCTGATACACGCGTCCCGCAGTGAAACTGCAGAAGCTTTAAAGAACGTCTGATTTATTTTGGCAGCCTGAATGAGCTTTTCAGGGATACTATCCTGTTGAACACCGGCGCTCCTTCTTTTGAATCTTTGTAATCGGCACAGAAGAATCCGTTTCGTACAAACTGAAAGCTCTCATAGGCTTTTGCTTCCATCAGGGACGGCTCAACATAGGCAGTTACAGTCGCAAGAGAGTTGGGGTTGAGGTTGAGTGAACCGTCTTCCTTATTGTAGACACCTTTTTCCTCATCAACGATGTTTTCATAAAGACGTACTGTCGCTTTTCCGGCATTTGCCGCTTCAACCCAGTGAATGGTACCTTTCACCTTTCTCCCGTCAGGAGCGCTGCCGCCCTTTGTCTCAGGATCATAGGTGCAGTGGACTGCCGTCACATTGCCTTCATCATCCGTGTCATATCCCGTGCATGTCACATAGTAGGCGTTCATCAGCCTGACCTCTGTGCCCGGGAACATTCTCTTGTACTTCTTTGGAGGATCAACCATGAAATCCTCTCTCTCGATGTACAGTTCTTTTCCGAACGGTATCTGACGCTCTCCAAGTTCTTCATTTTCCATATTGTTCGGGGCAGTCAGATATTCGATCTGTCCTTCAGGATAGTTGTCTATGATAAGCCTGATCGGATCCAGAACTGCCATAAGGCGCGGCTTTTTAAGTTTAAGATCCTCTCTGATGCAGTACTCAAGCATTGCGTAATCGACCGAGCTGTTCGATTTTGAAACGCCGCACAGATCCACGAACATCTGGATCGATTCCGGAGTGAAGCCTCTGCGCCTGAGGGCAGCTATAGACACAAGCCTCGGATCGTCCCAGCCGTCAACGATTCCTTCCTCGACCAGCTTCTTTATATAACGCTTTCCTGTGACCACATTCGTAAGATAAAGCTTTGCGAACTCAATCTGTTTGGGCGGATGCGGGAATTCAGCCTCCTGAACGACCCAGTTGTAAAGCGGCCTGTGATCCTCAAATTCAAGAGTACAGATAGAATGGGTGACACCTTCGAAGGCATCCTCAAGTGGATGCGCGAAGTCATACATGGGATAAATACACCACTTGTCCCCGGTATTATGATGGGTCATATGCGCCACGCGGTAGATTACCGGGTCTCTCATGTTCATATTAGGAGAAGCCATGTCTATCTTTGCGCGCAGCACTTTCTCGCCATCCTTGAACTTTCCGTCTCTCATATCCTGGAAAAGCTGCAGGTTTTCTTCAATGCTGCGGTTACGGTGCGGGCTCTCTTTTCCCGGCTCCGTCAGGGTGCCGCGGTATTCGCGAATTTCATCCGCCGACAGATCATCCACAAAGGCTTTGCCCTTCTTTATAAGCTTTACAGCGACCTCATACATCTTTTCGAAATAATCAGATGCAAAGAAAAGCCTGTCCTCCCAGTCAGCGCCAAGCCATTTGATGTCTTCCAGAATGGATTCGACAAACTCCGTTTTTTCCTTGGTAGGGTTGGTATCATCGAACCGCATGTTGAATCTGCCGTTGTATTCCTTTGCCAGTCCATAGTTGAGAAGGATAGACTTGGCATGGCCTATATGAAGATATCCGTTCGGCTCAGGCGGAAAACGCGTACATATCGTCTCGTATGTGCCCTCCGCAAGGTCCTTGTCTATAATATTCTCGATAAAATTTTTTGATGCAGGTGCGTTTTCCATGATATTCCTCCGTCCTGTTTTGATATTCCACGTCTGCTATAATAGCACAAATGGATTTGTAAGAAAAGGACTAATATCAGATCTTAATTATTAAACGTCATTTATTTAATAATAAGGTTGACAATGTGCTCCGATTCTGTTAATATATCAAGCGTTGAACAGAAATGTTCACAAATGCTGCTGTGGCTCAGTCGGTAGAGCGTCGCCTTGGTAAGGCGGAGGTCACGGGTCCGATTCCCGTCAGCAGCTTTTTTTATTTACAGCTTCATCGTAATGCACCTCACCCCCAATGATCGGGGTTTTTTTATTATATAAATATCCAGATAAGGAGAATGCAACAATGATGTATCCTTTCATGACTTTAGATGACGATACAGAAATCGTACATTCAGATATGAATGAAAATGGCAAAGTAAAAGTATATATTGAAAAGCCTGATGAGAAGTACTGTTTCTGTCATGCCACATGCTGGCTTCCGGACTATAAATGGGAAGATATTTATCATTTCGAAAAGGATGATATTTCAAAATTTCAGGACATCCTGGAATCTACAGCACATCTGATCCTTGAGTTCTCACAGAAAGGAGGATTTGAAGGTGCCTCAGGTTTTTAAAATAGGATCTTATTGGGTTTATTTCTGGACAAATGAAGGAGATCCTGTTGAGCCTGTTCATGTTCATATCTCAATGGGGCATCCATCTCCGAATGCTACAAAAGTATGGATAACCAGAAGAGGAAGATGTCTGCTTTGCAACAATAATTCACGTATTCCAGAACACGTCCTCAATAATATCATAAGAATCATTGAGGCCAGAAGTTCTGATGTTCTACGTAAATGGAATGATTATTTTAATGAAATGATTTTTTACTGTTAATAATTTAAAAAGGCCGGCACATCTGATGATGTGCCGGCCTTTTTCTATCCAAGATTCCCTCTCAGCTTTTTTCTTATCCTTCTCAGCGCGTTGTCCACGGATTTAGCACTCTTACCCAGTCTGTTTCCGATCTCCTCGTAACTGTTTTCTTCGAGGTACATTTCAAGCACCTGCTTTTCAAGCGGACTCAGGATGCTGTAGATCTTTTCCGACAGGCTCCTTAAATCTTCCTGATCTATCACAAGCTCCTCGGGATTGTCTATACGGTTTCCGGACAGCATTTCTGTTTCCGGATCGCCGTCCAGGGAGACTGAAGAATTGAGAGGGCTGTGTTTTTTTCTGTTTGAGAGCTGTATCGCGTTCAGCATCTGCCTTTCGACGCACAGCTTTGCAAAATTCTGAAAAGAACTTCCCCTGTCTTTTTCATAGTCCCTGACAGCCTTGAAAAGGCCTATCATCCCTTCCTGGATCAGGTCATCAGTATCTCCCCCTGCAAGAAACATTGCCCTTGCGCGGGTACGCACCATATTCTTATACTTATAAAGGAGATGATCAAGGGCTGCTTCATCTCCCTGCCTGTATCTCACGATAAGCGCTTCATCGTCAAGGTTCTCATACATATATTTTATTCTCCCCGGTATTCCAGCCCCATCTGCCGGACCTTCCCGCGTTACTCCTGTTTACCGCCCGGCCGCAGGCGGCAGGAATTAAGCCGTACTTTGCTCCGGCCCGGATAAGCAGTCTTTCAGGCATATCCCTGACATACATCACTTACTGTTCTTTGTCTCTGAAACAGGAGTGCCGCCTTTATTGTGCTTTCATCCTCTGCCTTACGATCTCGAATGCCAGCACTCCTGCGGCGACGGACGCATTCAGGGAATCAATATCGCCCTTCATGGGAATGGCCGCTGTCATATCGCAGCATTCTCTCACAAGCCGGCTTACTCCCTCTCCCTCACTTCCTATCACAAGTCCAACCGGGCCTGTGAGGTTAAGGTTGTACATTACGTCCCCGTCCATATCCGCGCACACGAACCAGATGCCTTTTTCCTTGAGGTCGCGGATCGTTTTAGCAAGATTTGTAACTTTGGCTACCGGAGTATAATTAAGCGCTCCGGCCGATGTCCTTGCAACCACAGATGTGAGGGTTGCCGCTCTTCTTTTGGGAATGATAACTCCATGCGCGCCGGAAAGATTCGCTGTTCGTATTATAGCGCCAAGATTGTGGGGATCTTCTATATTATCCAGCAGGAATATGAAAGGAGCCTCCCCTTTTTCTTCTGCCTTTTTCAGAATGTCTTCCACCGTGGAATACTCGTATGAAGCAGTTATTGCAATAACGCCCTGATGCATTCCCGTTTCGCTCATCTGATCCAGGCGTTCCTTCGTTACATAATTGATTATCGTGTCATGTTTGTTCGCTTCACGGACAATCGTCCTTACAGGTCCGTCCTGGCACCCGTCAAGCACAAACAGCTTATCTACACTTCTTCCCGAACGAAATGCCTCTATGATGGCGTTTCTTCCTTCGATCCTGTCACTCATGGCTTTTTTCCACTCTTTCCTGATCAGGAAACTACAGGAAAACCACCTGTACCTCTGTTAAGGATGCACAGGTGATCTCACTTAAGCTTCCGTATCTCTGTTGTATAATCATGATTCAGGTCCGGCGCACTGAAACCCGGGCGCCCTGTTTATCTCAGTCTTTCTTTAAGATGAGTCCTGCTTTCAGTAATTCCAATATACGGTCTGTCTTACCCTGCAGATACAGATACCCTACAAGCGCTTCTACCCCGGTCGCCCTGCGATAATCCGACATGGAGGCATTTTTAGCCATTGTGTATGAATGGGCATTACGGCCGCGGCGATACACGGATGCTTCTTCATCCGACAGCAGCGGTTCTATAGACGCTGCCACCGCTGACTGCGCCGAAGCCTTTACCAGGCTGCTGGCCATCTGATTCAGACGGTTTACAGGACAATTGCCTTTTTTTACCAGGGCTGTGCGCACAACGATCTCATAAACCGCATCACCAAGGTATGCGAGAGTGAGGGGTGAATATGTGCGTACATCGACATCTCCCCCGACAGACAATCCGTTTATCGCGTCAGATATGGATATGGCTGTTTCGTCTGAGTTACAGATACCGCTGTCTCTCAAACCCTCTGCCATTTTACTCCCTCGCGGGTATCCTTGAGCTGGATTCCCTTTTCAAGAAGCTCATTACGGATCTCATCTGCGCGCGCGAAGTTTTTGGCCTTTCTTGCGGCCTGTCTTTCCTCGATCAGCTTTTCGATCTCCTCATCCAGCATTTCCTCTTCCTTCTCGACCTTCAGCCCGAGGATATCTGTCAGAGTCGTCAGCTGTTTCCGGATCTCTGAAGCAAAAGATGCCGAACTTTCCTCTGTCACATTGGTGTTGGCAAACTTGACAAGGTCGAAAACAGCCGCAAGCGCATCAGCTGTATTAAAGTCATCGTCCATGGCTTCTTCAAAAGCTGCCGTAAATTTTCCCGCTTCTTTAAGAAATGCGGATTCGGCTTCCGTAAGTTCATTCCCTTTTGCGGCAGATTCTCTGTCCTTCAGCCTCCTGACCGCCTCAACGATCCTTTCCAGAGCACTCTTTGACGATTCCATCAGATCTGCGCTGAAATTCAGCGGGCTTCTGTAATGGGCGCTGAGCATGAACAGCCTGAGCACCTGGAGATCGTACTGGGCGCTTATCTCCCTTACCGTCCTGAAGTTTCCAAGCGATTTTGACATCTTGTGATTGTCGATATTGAGGAAAGCATTGTGCATCCAGTAATGCGCAAAGACCTTGCCGTTAGCGCATTCGCTCTGTGCTATCTCGTTTTCATGGTGCGGGAAGATCAGATCCTCACCACCGGCATGGATATCGATCTCGTCACCGAGGTACTTGCGGGACATGACCGAGCACTCGATATGCCAGCCCGGACGGCCGTCGCACCAGGGTGAAGTCCAGAAAGGTTCTCCTTCTTTTTTGGGCTTCCAGAGAACGAAGTCCATAGGATCTTCTTTCTGTTCCTCCCCGGAAACCTGCAGTGAGCGGAATCCCGACTGCAGATCGTCAAGGTTTTTATGGCTCAGTTTTCCGTACTCATCAAAGCTGCTGACACGGAAATATACGGTTCCGTCATCAGACACATAAGCATGGCCTTTATCAATGAGAGTTTTTATCATTTCAAGCATGCCGTCGATCTCCTGCGTCGCAAGCGGATGCGTAGTAGCAGGACGGACGTTCATGCCCTCCATGTCTTTCTTGCACTCTTCTATATAGCGTTTTGATATTTCTTCGGAGGAAACACCCTCTTCTATCGCCTTGTTGATGATTTTATCATCGACATCTGTAAAGTTTGATACATAGTTGACTTCATAGCCCTTGTACTCCATATATCTGCGGACTGTGTCAAATATGATCATAGGACGTGCATTGCCGATATGGATCAGGTTGTAAACCGTCGGACCGCATACGTACATACGAACCTTTCCTTCTTCTATTGGAACAAACTCCTCTTTTTTCCTGGTGAGTGTATTAAACAGCTTCATGCGTCTTCCTCCTGTCCTTTTCTCAGCAGAAGTGCCGTGGAGATCGAAGAAATCCCTTCACCTCTGCCTGTAAAGCCAAGCTTTTCCTCTGTTGTTGCCTTTATGTTGACCTGGTCTCTTTCGATCCCGAGTACATCAGCGATATTATCTCTCATCTCATCTATATAAGGGGACATTTTGGGCTTCTGCGCTATGATGGTAGCGTCGATGTTTCCGACTTCATATCCCGATTTTTCTATAAGAGCACGGGTTTCCTTCAGCAGTATCATGCTTGATATCCCGCTGTACCGCTCGTCGCTGTCGGGGAAATGTCTTCCGATATCTCCAAGCGCCGCAGCCCCCAGAAGTGAATCCATTATAGCATGGACCAGGACATCTGCGTCAGAGTGCCCCAGAAGTCCTTTTTCATAAGGTATCTTAACTCCCCCGATTATCAGGTCACGGCCTTCTGTCAGACGGTGTACATCATATCCGTTTCCTGCTCTGAACATGATCTCTTTCATCAAAATTCCTCGCTTTCTGCTCTGATCAAAGTGACAGAGCCGGAATATCCTGTGCAGGCCGGGATCCGGCTTTACGGTTCTGCTGCCCCTTATAGTATAGGAATAAACAAAACCTGTCAAGATTCAGGTTCCCAGAATCCCCTGAGTTCATAAGCCAGGTTCCTGATACGGCTTGTTCTCCGGTCTGACCATTCCGGAGGCATAAGGCTTCCATACTCTCTCGAGATAAAACGATCATCCAGAAGCAGAATAGCCCCCACATCCGTCTCGGTACGTATTACACGCCCCGCCGCCTGAAGCACTTTGTTCATTCCGGGAAAACGGTAGGCATAATCATATCCGTCTTCACCGTGCTTTGCGTAATAGTCTTTCAGTATCTCCCGTTCTGTGCTGACCTGCGGAATTCCAGGACCGACTATGGCAGCACCTATAAGACGGTCTCCTGTAAGATCTATACCTTCTGAGAATATCCCTCCCATTGTGCAGAAAGCCGCAAGAGTTTTATCTGAGCTGTTAAACTCCTCAAGAAACTCTGTCCTTTTAAGCTCATCCATCTCAGGTGTCTGGCAGATCACCCTGACATCTTCAGAGGAAAACTCCGCCTCATGCACCTCTTTAACTGCATCCATAAACGCATAGGAAGGGAAAAAGATCATATAGTTGCCCTTTTTTGCCTCTGCAAAGGTGGAAATGTACTCGGCGATCCTGCGGTATTCTTCATACCCTCTTCTTTTGTATCTGCTGCTTACATCCGGGCATGTAAGAATAAGCCTGTTTTCCGGCGGGAACGGAGAGGGAACGTAGACGCCGTAATCATCATCCCTGATGCTGAGCAGCTTCCGGAAATAGCGCATAGGCAGAAGCGTTGCCGAGAAAAAGACCGTTCCGGCGCTCTGAGTCAGGTGAAGTGACAGGTTATGCGCCGGGTTGACGCAGAACAGCCGCAGGATCAGCTTCCCTTCACGGTCATTCTCAGTGTATATAACGTAACTGTCATCCAGGAGATCATGCGTTTTCGTGAATTTTCTTATTTCAAAGTATTCATCAAGGATCTCTTCCGTAAATTTCCGGTTGTTTTCATCCTCAAACAGCTTTTCTATCTCCCCCTGTGCTGACAGAAGGTTTAACGGAAGTGCCCCGCAGGATTCAATGACAGACCCGGGCTGCAGTTCTTTTTCCAGTTCCCTCAGATTTCTGTTTACTCTGTTCAGTGCCCTATAGAGAGCCGGATGCTTCTCACGACTCTTCCTGGAAGCCGCAAGGATCGTCTTTCTGCTGATACGGGCGCTGTACATTTCCCTGCTCCGGTCCGCAAGGTTGTGAGCTTCATCTATCAGAAAAATGTACTTTTCATTTTTTCCTTCCCCAAAGAAGCGTTTAAGGCAGACATCCGGATCAAACACATAATTATAGTCACATATGATCCCGTCGACCCATAATGAAAGATCAAGCGTAAATTCAAACGGGCACAGTTCCTTTTCTACCGCATATTCAAGTATAGCTTCGCGGTCATAGACGATATCCTGCTGAAGAAGCTCAAATACCGCATCATTCACCCTGTCCTCGTACCCTCTTGCATAAAGACAGTGCTCCGGATCACATTTTACTTCATCGCACCTGCACATTTTTTCCTTGGCGGTTATAGTCACGGTTTTGAACACAAGGCCTTTTCCGGCAAGAATGCGGAAGGACTCCTCGGCGACTGTCCTTGTGGTCGTACGTGCCGTCAGATAAAAAACAGCCTCTGCTCTGCCTTCGCCAAGTGAGATAACCGAAGGAAAGACAGCCGCCATTGTCTTTCCGATCCCGGTCGGAGCCTGGATGAAAATCTGCTTCCCACCGGATATGGTATGGTAGATGCCGGCCGCCAGCTTTTTCTGCCCTTCTCTGTAACTGAATGGAAACGAAAGACCTTTAATCGAGGCGTTCCTTTTTCTTATCCAGGACAGGCGCCAGGACAGCCATTTGTGGTATTCCTTCAGCAGATCTTCAAACCAGGCTTCAAGCTCTTCCCGTCTAAGTATTTCCCTGAACCGCTTTTTTTCCTCCGTATCAAGATCGGCATATGTCATCTGCACTCCGATTTCGGCATTCAGAAGTTCATCATTTCCTTCATTACTCTCTTCAATGGCGGTTGTGTCATGGTCGTTACTGTCTGCTTTAGCTTCAGGCTCTTTATTATCTGCTTCCTGCAGCATCACGACAGCCGCATAACATTTCGCCTGCGCAAGATGTACAGGGACCGGCTCTGTCAATCTGGAAACCCCTGATGCGAGGCCTTTGATCTCATCTATGAACGTCAGGCATTTCTCTTCGAATATACCATCCGCCCTTCCTTCAACTTTAAGGATCAGATCATCGAATTCTTTACTGTATCTCAGCATTACCTCCGCGCGGTAATTCTTCCCCATTGACTTCTGTATCTTCCGGTGAAGGCGCGCGCCTTTCTGCATTGCATCAAGGTCAACTGCGCCGCGTCTGGTGTCAATGTCCCCGCTGCGGAGTATAAACTCCACAAGATTTCTTACCGATACTCTGTATTCCGGCTTCTTATCCACAGGGCGCACCTCCATTTACCGGGAATAATTAATACAGCCTCGCCGCTGCGCGGCTGGTGAACATTATATCTTCACTGTTCCTACGGCCGTGAATAGTATCATTATATCGTTACCATTCACGGCCCAGCCGCAAGCGGCTGGGTCTGAGCCCTCCATTCGGAATCTCGCCCTTGCGGGCTTCATCGCCGCTTTGCGGCTGGATTCCTCATGAAGGGCTCAGACCCTGTAGGAATATTTACTCTGCTCTGCTCATGCAAGCATGGCAGAGCAGAGTAAATATTCCTACGGCCGTGAATA
>JAFUCO010000028.1 GCA_017459635.1 Blautia sp.
TCTGCCAGAGGCCGCGGTTCCGTACATATGGTCAGTCCTCCCCCTACAGCGTCCGACTCGCCAAAATCTTTTCGATACCATAGTACCAAAAATTCCAATCTATAACACTAACTAAATGACATTGGAACCGTCCCCTGTCTTATCTGAGAGTGTTCCCTCCCAACATCTCTTTACATAATACCTTCAAAATGATATAATACAAATTGAAGATTTTAGTGCATTTCTGCTAAACTGCATCTGCTGGTAATTGTTATTATGACCAGAAATGATATTTACAGTGTTTGCGTCTTGTGGCGTCTTGCGCGGAAGGTGTTTTGATGAGGACAGTCAGCAATTCTCCGCTTCTTGAAAAATATATTGCGGATCTTGGACTTAACGAGATAATGAACCTCGACAAAGTGCGTCCGGTGATCTGTATATCTGAAAAAGGTGAGATCCTTACAGCTCCGCACAAGGTTCAGCAGTATCTCTTTTTCGTCGTATCCGGCAAGGTTCAGGTCTATGGAGTGGATGCTGAAGGGCGAAAGATACCGGTGAACCTGGTAAGTAAAGGCTCTGTGCTGGGAGATGTCGAATTCTGCCGGCAGGATCATTCGGTCATGATCTCTGAGGCGTTGACAGAAGTAGTCTGCATAGGAGTTTCCGTGCCCCTGTACCGGAAAATTCTCGAGGATGACAATCGTTTTCTGAGATTCCTTCTCAAATCTGTTTCATCAAAGGTATATCTGACTGAAGCAATTGATGCGCCTGTCATTTCAGTTGAAGAAAAACTCCTGCATTATATGGAACAGGAATGTCCTGACGGCCTGATAAGCGGCATTGAACATGCTTCGCTGCGGCTCCGCTGCAGCCGCAGGCAGCTTCAGAGAGTATTAAGCAGCCTGTGCGATGAAGGCCATATTATCAAAATAAAAAAAGGAAGTTATCAGCTGGCGGATAAAGTAAAAACGAAAGGAGGATCATCAAAAAAGCATGAGCAAAAGCATAATTGAGTCACTCAAAGGAGAAAACGGCAATTATATCCTTCCATTTCTTTGGATGAGAGGCGAAGAAGAAAGTATAATACGGGAAGAAATAGCAAAGATCGACGAATGCGGAGTAAAAGCCGTGTGTCTGGAATCCAGACCGCATCCTGATTATGCCGGCCCTCTGTGGTGGAGGGATTTTGACATCGTACTGGATGAAGCAAAGAAAAGGGGAATGAAGATCTGGATCCTCGATGACGCGCATTTCCCGACCGGGATGGCAAATGGGCTGCTTCCGAAGAAATACCCCGAAAGGGCAAAGCAGTATCTGGCGGTCAAGACGATAGATGTCGTTGGTCCGCTGGTGCATGGGACACTTGATATCCCATATAATATGACGAAAACCTTCACCTTCATGGATCTTGAAAAGCCGATGGAAACACCTCTGGTAAATGAGCAGAAGCCTGTTTCGATAGTAGCGCACAGGCTGATAGAAGGCGACACTGTCGGAACAGAATTCAAGGTGATATATGCGGGGGATGAGATTTCTGATACTGATGCCGGAAAACCGGATGTAAATCCTGACGACGCTCAGGACGGGATAAATGCTATAAAGGCATATATCCGGGGAGATAAACTGGTGTGCGATTTCCCGGAGGGAGTGTGGCGTCTGTTCATTGTCCATACTACCTATGATGAAGGAGCAAAGAACGACTATATAAATATCATTGATGAGGACTCCGTAAAGGTTCTGATCGAAGCGGTATATGAGACCCACTATGCACGTTATTCTGAAGAATTCGGTAAGACCATCGCGGGATTCTTCTCCGATGAGCCCGGTTTTGCGAACACTCACGGATTCAATTTTGATGAAGCCCTGGGACGCAGGATGATGGCGCTCCCCTGGAACAGGGAGATGCCGGGCCTTCTTGAGGAAAGACTGGGTGAAGGCTGGAAGGAAGTTATGCCGCTGCTCTGGTACAATTCGGAGGATGCACAGAAAACGGCAAAAGTCCGCTTCGCATTCATGGACGCGGCTACGAGACTTTACCAGAAGAATTTCTCGGAGCAGCTTGGAAAATGGTGTGATTCCCACGGCGTAGAGTACATAGGGCATGTGGTCGAGGACAACGGTGAGCACAGCCGGTTTGGAAGCGGTGCAGGTCACTATTTCCGGGCAATGAGCGGTCAGGCTATGGCAGGCATCGACAATATCGGCAACCAGATCATTCCGGGAAGCCCTGACACGTTCCGTCATGGCTTCAATATATCAAAGGGCCCGTTCTTTCATTACATGCTGACAAAAATGGGAGCCTCGGCTGCCCTTATGCAGACAGAGAAGAAAGGCAGGCTGATGTGTGAGACCTTTGGAGCATACGGCTGGAGCCTTGGGGTGCGCGACATGAAATGGGTGGCTGATCATCTTATCTCACGTGGCGTTAACTTTCTTGTGCCTCATGCGTTCTCAATGGCAGAATATCCCGACACTGACTGCCCGCCACACTTCTATGCAAGAGGAAACAATCCGGAGTTCAGCCATTTCGCTGATCTTATGAAATACTGCAACCGCATGTGCCACGTACTGTCTGGCGGCAAATGGCAGCCCGAGGTCGGTATCCTTTATGACGGTACTCTTGACTGGATGAGCGACTGCATGCGCTGCGAGGTGCCAGGCAAAGTCCTGTTTGAAAACATGATCGACTATGCCATCATTCCGTCAGATGTGCTGGCAGCGGCAGACAACAAAGGGGCAAATACTGAACACTACTGTGCTTCTGTGAAGGATGGCAGGCTGTATCTGAGCGACGTTCCGCTCAAAGCGCTGATAGTTCCGGCCTCCGACTTTGCGGATCCGTACCTTAAGTCATTTATAGAAAACCATCCTGAGGTAAAGGTGATTTTCGTAGATAAGTCTGCTTCAGAATATGGAGAAGTCAGGTGTGTTCCTGTCGAATCTCTTGTGCCTGCGCTCAAGGAGACAGGCGTGGTCGGTGCCCGCACAAATTTCACCGGCGCTGTTTCGTTCTATCATTACAGGAAGGACTCCGGCGACCTCTGGATGGTATTCAACGAATCCAAAGCTAAAACTGTCAGAGGCGACCTGCTTATAAGGCTTAAGGATGAGAAGAGCAAGGTGTACCGCTATGACGCGATGGCGAACAGGGTTTACGATGTGGAACAGATAATGGCAAGCGGTTTTGACACACCTGTCAAGATCTGCACAGTAACCCTTGATCCCTATGAATCAACAGTGCTGTTTGCCGCCGGAGAGGATGTGGCAGAAGCGCTGAAGGTTTATGGCATGGCAGGCGCAGAAAAGGAATGCTCTGAGAATACGGATTTCGAACAGCTGAGAGAAATGATACCTGACTGGCCTATAACCAACTTAAGGCACAGGGTACATGCGGATTCAAGCCGTATGCTTACGATATCCGACATTTCGGACGGATGGAAGGTTTCTGTGATTCCGGCATCCGGGGATAAAGAACAGCCCGGCCGGGAGATCAATGATGATGAGATCTACTGTGAAACCGAAGGCGGCAAAGTCTTAAACCCGGTATCTGACATACTTCCGGAATTCTCGGGATACATGCATTATACCAGAGAAATACAGGTAAACAGTACCGAGGGGAATTACTATCTTGAACCTGAGAATATTTATGAAGCCGCCAGGGTATTTGTAAACGGGACCGAAGTCGACAAAAGGCTTTGCCCGCCGTACCGCTTTGACCTGACATGCGCCTTTAAAGAAGGTGTTAACCTGCTTGAGATAGAAGTGGTTAACACACCGCTCCGCGATGTCCTGAACCATGACCAGGGTATGTGGGGATACGAAAAGGGAGTATATGAACCCTCCGGAATGTTCGGACGTATCAGACTTATACACTGTGCGGACGAGTGAAAGACCCTTCTGTAAGTATGAGGACAGCCGGAATGATGCTTTTTCGGAAGAATGCTGTCGGATGCCTGAATACTCTGCGGACAGTCCGTCATGCCGATGGATAAGCCGCCAGGTATGAATGTCAAAAAAAGGTATCCAATATTGACATTAGTGCCCGCTGAAGTGCATATAAAGGTGATTTACGTGTTGAAAAAAGTATTTCAGCAGGAAGATAACAAAGAATCATCTGATAGAATATAATAAGGTATTTAAAGTCGCTGTAAGTATCTTTTTAACTGTAAGCACCTTTCAAATGGAGGAAATGAAGCATGAAGAAAATCCGTGTAGGCATCGTGGGACATGGCTTTATGGGTCACGAGCATGAGACAATGCTCTCTTCCCTGGAACAGTACGAGATCATCGGCATCTCGGACAAGGAGCCTGCCCAGCTTGAGGACGTAAAGCCCGGCATTAAGCGCTACGCATCAAACGAAGAGCTTTTTGCGGATCCTGACATCGACGTGGTTCTTATTGTTGTCAACAACAACCAGCACCATGACCTGGTAGTTCAGGCGGCTAAAGCCGGAAAAGACATCATCTGCGAGAAACCCGTTGCCATGACTCTGGACGAGCTGGATGACATGGTAAAAGTCACAGATGAGTGCGGAGTTAAATTTACGGTTCATCATCAGAGAAGGCTCGACAAGGATTTCCGCACGATGAAGGCTGTTTATGATGCAGGAAGCGTCGGAGATGTGTATTCCATAAAGAGCAGTCTCTATGGTTTTAACGGAAATATGCATGACTGGCATGTTTATATAAGCGAAGGCGGCGGAATGCTGTTCGACTGGGGCGTTCATCTTATCGACCAGATGCTGTGGATGATGCAGGGAGCCAAGGTGACCTCCGTGTTTGCCGATGTACGCAACGTGATCAATTTTGAAGTTGATGATTACTTCAAGATCCTTCTCCGCTTTGACAACGGAGTTACAGGCGAGATCGAGCTTGGCACCTACTTCCTCACTGACAAGATCGGTGAAAAATGGTTTGAGCGCCACTGGATAATGGGCGGCAACAAGGGTACCGCTTATCTGGACGGCTTTGATCCGGTAGGCAAGATTGTCCGTACATCACACCTGCTCACCAATGTCCGCGGAACCCGTACGATGACGGCAGCAGGCCCGACCCGTTCCTTTGGACCGCCGGCTGACGGAGTCATCCTTACAGAGGAGCTTCCGGAGGTAAATACCGAGCATAAGGATTACTTCATCAATTATTACAATGCATACTTTGGTGAAGAGGAATTCATGATCAAGATTCCTGAGACAAGACGTGTGCTTGCACTCATGGAAGCAATCAGGGAATCTGCAAAAACAGGCAAATCCATAGATTTTGAAACTGCTTAAGTGGTTTAAGTACCCATGCCTGTCCGGCGCTCCGGCGCCTGCCCGTTTTTGCGGGTTTTGAGACGCGCTCCTTACGCGTATCAGAAGGACAATTATTTGAGAGCTGATTAGGAGGAATATACAAATGGCAGCGAGACAGATTTTTAATCCGGACGGATTTAAGAACATCGTTGAAGACGGAAAAGCTACAGGATTCCAGTTTGAGTTTAAGGCTCAGTACTACCGCGGATTTACCCTTTCCATCCTTCATAACATAAGTGTTAATGTTGACGGCGAGGATTTTGCAAGGGAAGACATCTGCATTTCAGTACATGGCGAGACATTCACGCTCGATCAGGCGCTTACTGTAGTTGATTCGGATTATCGCTGGGAGTTCGGCGAGTATGCAGCGATTCTTGTGAAGAAGGACGGCGGCCTTGCTCCGGGCAAACACCACATCAAGGCTGTACAGCTGATAGTTCCGTCATATATGCCGTTCCCGACAGAGGCAGTTTGCGAAACAGACTTTGTGATTGAATAACAGGAGGAAGCGACGATGAGTTACGATATTAAAAGAAGTATTTCATTATACAGCTATCAGGATGAATACTATGATGGAAAACTGGATCTGGAAGGATGCCTTAGAGAAACAGCAAAGACCGGTGCTACCGGTGTTGAGCTCCTTGCAGAGCAGATGATCAAACGTTTCCCGCTTCCCATTGAGGATGAGGAATTCCGTGCTGACTGGTTCGCAAAACTTGACAAATATGGCCTGACTCCTTCCTGCTATGACGCATTCCTTGAGAACCGCATCTACAGCAACAGGACACTCTCACTGGGTGAGCAGATCAACATGATGTGCCGTGACCTTCGTCTTGCAAGCCTTCTTGGCTTCCCGGTACTTCGTACACTGGTTTCCACCCCGATGGATGTTATCGAGGGTAGCCTTGAGTATGCGGCAAAGGTTAACGTTAAGATCGGTCTTGAGGTTCATGCGCCGTTCTCACTCAACTCCAGCTGGGCTGACGGCTATATGGAGATGATCACCAGGACAGGCACAAAGCACTTCGGATTTATCCCGGATATGGGTATTTTCTGCAAGAACGTTCCGGATGTTCTTCGTGACAAGGCACGCCGCCAGGGCGCAAAGGAAGAATGCCTGAAGATCGTTGACGATGCCTATGCAGCACGCGTCGCAAAAGGTTTCGTTAAGATCAAATATGACCTTGATCTTGGAAAAGCCAACATGGAATACCGTATGGCTAACGGCATGAAGGAAATGATGGAAGCGGTTGAGAAGGCCGGAGGCGGCCCCGCTGATATGATGTATGCAGGTACATCCTTCACCTATTCCTGGTCTGATCCGCAGGATCTGATCGACAACATCGACTATATTTTCCATACCCATGCAAAATTCTACAATGTGCATGAGGACTATGTAGAGACAGCAGTCGCTATTCCGGAAGTAGTAGCAGCATACAAGAAGGCAGGCTACAAAGGCTTCCTCAGCTCCGAATACGAAGGCGGAGAGCATCTCCGTGACGTAGGCGTCGACAGCATCGAACAGTGCCGCCGCCACCAGGAAGCTCTGAGAAGAGCAATCGAAGGCTGAGAAACAGAAATGGCCTGATGAAGCTTCAATAAACCGAGCGAAGGCTGAAATATGACTAAATGAAACAGAGCTGTGAAAAAAAGACTTTTCACAGCTCTGTTTTTATACATATTATTGACGCAATGCGTATAATACGATATAATATATCTGCTCTTGAAAGAGAGCGGGGCACTGCAATAAGACGGCAGGCGGTTGGCTGTTATCTCCGAAAGGAGGTGATTCTTATGCCGATTACTTTGACTTTACATGTGTTTGGATACACCATCACATTGAAGATACAAAGGAAAAGCAACAACCGCCACTCGGCAAAGTAGCGGTTGTTGTGTGACATAGTCTCCAATTAATCTTACACGCTGAGCCAACCGCCTGACGGCAGTGCCTCTTTACATTTTCATTTTAATCCAGCTGTGATTCTCTGTCAAGACTAAATATGCTTATGCCCCGTATACATACACAGCGCAAAAAACACACATGCCAGAATCGCAAATCTTTTATGCCATTTCATAAGTTGTACCTTAAAAGGACTGTTTTTCAGCAATCGAAACTGATTGCTTTATTTGAGGGGTGCACATTTAGGAATATATTACAGGAGCAGGATTTCTCCTGCCCCTCTTAAGGTTAATTTGGACTTTATTCAGCAGTAAGTGATGGATTCTGATAGAGTTTCTCGTTTACAAAACGTTTTTCTTCTTCAATCGCTTCCAGAAGTTCCTCATTGCCTATCTTTTTTGCAATCTTTTCGATACGTTGTAAGGCGTGGAGCTGATCCAGAAGATAGCCGTTATATTCCTTTTCGTTTGTCGGCATATGAAAACCTCCTTTCACTTTTGTTACAGGAAAAAGCCACAGTCATCAGCCAAAGTATCTCTTCAGCAGGCCTGCGAATGCTTTGCCGTGCCTTGCTTCATCGCGGGCCATCTCATGCACGGTGTCATGGATAGCATCCAGATTGAGGGCTTTCGCTCTCTTTGCAAGATCAGTCTTGCCTGCTGTTGCGCCGTTCTCGGCATCCACACGCATCTCAAGATTTTTCTTGGTGCTGTCGGTAAGTACTTCACCCAGAAGCTCTGCAAACTTGGCGGCATGCTCTGCTTCTTCAAAAGCAGCAGTCTTCCAGTATTCGCCGATCTCCGGATAGCCTTCTCTGTAAGCTACACGGCTCATAGCAAGATACATGCCGACTTCTGAACACTCACCGGTAAAGTTGTCACGCAGATCCTGGATGATATCTTCCGGTGCGCCCTGTGCAACACCTACTACATGCTCAGCAGCCCAGACCATCTCATCAGACTGTTTTGTGAACTTGGAAGCCGGTGCTTTGCAGATAGGACATGCATCAGGAGCTGTATCTCCCTCATGTACATAACCGCATACATTACATACCCATTTTGCCATAAGTAAAATCTCCTTTTCTTAAAATAATTTTAGATAATTGATATAGATTGTCTTGAAAACAACAATAATTATTCGGTGATAATTATTACTACCAGTATATGAAAAAAGCGGAGTTTTGTCAAGATTGTAAAGGTGGATGCCTGGATTCCCTGTCGACCGTTGGTTGATATAAGACAGGGGACGGTCCCCTGTCTTACTTCTTTACAAAATTAAGCTGATATGCTAACATCAGCTTATATAGTTCCGGAGATATCCCGTATTTCCGGAAAGGACACAGGAGGTAGTTTGATGGACAAAGAGAAATACTACATAACAACAGCGATCGCCTATGCTTCGGGCAAACCGCACATAGGAAATACTTACGAGATAGTGCTTGCAGATGCCATAGCGCGGTACAGAAGAATGCAGGGGTACGATGTATTTTTCCAAACCGGAACTGACGAGCATGGGCAGAAGATAGAACAGAAAGCCGCAGACGCCGGAGTTACTCCAAAGGAGTACGTGGACAAGGTGGCAGCCGAGATCAAGAGGATCTGGGATCTGATGAATACTTCTTATGATAAGTTCATCCGTACAACTGATGACTATCATGAAAAACAGATACAGAAGATCTTCAAAAAGATGTATGCCAAAGGAGATATCTATAAAGGTGCCTATGAAGGCTGGTACTGTACTCCGGATGAATCCTTCTGGACTGAATCACAGCTTGTCGACGGCAAATGTCCGGAATGTGGGCGTGAAGTGGTAAAAGCCAAAGAAGAGGCCTACTTCTTTAAAATGAGCAAATATGCCGACAGACTTATCGAGCATATCAATACCCATCCGGAATTCATCCAGCCTGAATCCCGCAAGAATGAGATGATGAACAATTTCCTGCTTCCGGGCCTTCAGGATCTGTGCGTGTCCAGATCATCCTTTAAATGGGGCATTCCTGTGGATTTTGACGACAAGCATGTAGTATATGTATGGCTTGACGCGCTTTCAAACTACATCACCGGAATAGGCTATGATGCAGATGGCAATTCAACGGAGCAGTTCGCGAAGGACTGGCCGGCCGACCTGCACCTGATCGGCAAGGATATCATCCGTTTCCATACCATATACTGGCCGATATTCCTGATGTCGCTGGACCTGCCTCTTCCAAAACAGGTATTCGGACATCCGTGGCTCCTGCAGGGCGATGGCAAGATGAGCAAATCCCGCGGGAACGTGATCTATGCGGATGACCTGGTCGACTTCTTCGGAGTTGACGCAGTCCGTTACTTTGTACTTCATGAGATGCCGTTCGAGAATGACGGAGTGATCACCTGGGAACTGCTTGTTGAAAGGATTAATTCTGAGCTGGCGAATACCCTTGGCAACCTTGTAAACCGTACTATCTCCATGTCCAACAAGTATTTTGGAGGAGTTGTGAACAGCACCGGAGAGACAGGAGAGTTTGATGATGACCTTAAATCCTTTATACTCTCTGTTCCGGGCAAGGTTGATGAAAAGATGAACCAGCTCCGCGTGGCTGACGCCATGACCGAGATCTTCGCTCTGTTTAAGCGCTGCAACAAATATATTGACGAGACAATGCCCTGGGCTCTTGCAAAGGATGAGAGCAGGAAAGGCCGCCTGTCAGAGGTGCTTTACAATCTTGTGGAAGGCATCTGCATTGGTGCCGGGCTTCTTGAGCCGTTTATGCCGGAAACCACACAGAAGATCTATGCGCAGCTGAATGCCGCAAAGCGCGGATTCGAGGAACTCAGGACCTGGGGAGTATATCCTTCAGGCAATAAAGTTACTGAAAAGCCTGAGATCCTGTTCGCAAGACTTGATATGAAAGAAGTTCTTGACAAAGTAGAAGCAATGCACGCCGCGAAAAATGAAGCTGATGCAGAGAACGCTGCCCCTGCAGAGGCAGGCGCCGCTGCAAATGACGAGGCTTCTGATGGATCAAAATCTTCTTCAGAGGAGATCGATCTTGAAGCGAAGCCCGAGATAACCTATGATGATTTTGCAAAGCTGCAGTTCCAGATAGGTGAGATTATTGCCTGCGAAGCTGTGAAAAAATCAAAGAAACTGCTGTGCAGCCAGGTTAAGATCGGAAGTCAGGTACGCCAGATCATTTCCGGTATCAAATCCGGTTATAGTCCGGAGGAGATGGTCGGAAAGAAGGTCATGGTGGTGACAAACCTTAAAACAGCAACACTTGCCGGCCTTAAGAGCGAAGGAATGATCCTCTGCGCGGAAGATGCAGACGGGAAGCTTGCCGTTATGGTGCCTGACCGTGATATGCCGGCCGGAGCAGAAGTATGCTGAAGCAGAATGCCGGACACAGAAACTGAGGCATGCCGGAGCATGAGACGTGAAGTCAGAAGCAAGGCATGCCGGCGCAGAAATTCTGAAGGCAGGAGCAGATATGTGCCTGAAAGATCAGGTCAGTAATTTATAACAATATGTACACGGATAAGAGAGGAGGAGCAACATGAAGCTGGTTAAATGTGAAATGTGTGGTAAGATCGCCGGTATTATTCAGGATTCAGCCTGTCCTACCAAATGCTGTGGTGAGCCGATGGCAGAGCTGGTTCCCAATACATCGGACGGCGCTCATGAGAAACATGTTCCGGTAGTTGCAATCGATGGAGACGTTGTAACAGTTACCGTAGGAGAAGCAGAGCATCCGATGCTCGATGCCCACTACATTCAGTGGATCATGCTTGAGACAAATCTTGGAAGAGCCAGAAGAGAGCTTACTCCGGGAAGTGCTCCAAGGGCACAGTTCAGGCTTGCGGAGGATGAGAAACCCATCGCTGCATATGAATACTGCAACCTTCACGGCTTCTGGAAGAAAGAGCTGTAATAAGAAAGAATAGCAAGAAGAACATAAAGAGGATACCGCATGATATTTGATACACATGCGCATTATGACGACCAGGCGTTTGAGGAGGACAGGGACAGCCTTTTGGCCTCTCTTCCGCAGAATGGCATAGGAAACGTGGTAAATGTCTGTGCTTCTGTCCGCAGCCTTCAGAGAATCATCCCGATGACAGAAAAGTATCCCCACGTGTGGGGAGCGGCCGGAGTGCATCCTGATTATGCCGATGAGATGACAGAGGACACCCTGTCAGAAATCCGCAGGATCTCGCACAATGAGAAGATCCTTGCAATCGGGGAGATCGGGCTTGATTACTATTGGCATAAGGAAGAAAGCGAGCATTTAAGGCAGCAGGAAATGTTCAGGGCTCAGATGGACATCGCCCGTGAAGAAAAGCTGCCATTCATGATCCACAGCCGGAACGCCGCGGACGATACATTACGGATAGTAAAGGAATATGTAAAAGACGGGATGTTCGGAGGTATTCTTCACTGTTATTCCTACGGGCAGGAGCATGCAAGGGAATATCTGGGTATGGGACTCATGCTTGGAATAGGCGGTGTAGTTACATTTAAAAATGGCCGGAAGCTCAAGGAAGTGGTGCAGATGGCACCGCTCGCACAGCTGGTGCTTGAGACCGACTGTCCCTACCTGTCTCCGGAACCATACCGCGGGAAGCGCAATTCATCCCTGAACCTTCACTACGTAGCAGCTGCGATAGCAGAGCTGAAAGGCATCAGCGAAGAAGAAGTGATACGCGTGACGGAGGAGAATGCATTCAGGCTTTTAGGTATTCCAAATGCTAAAGCATTTTAATAAGAAACAGCCGGGGCTGTGAAAAAAGGCAATTCCTTTTTTCACAGCCCCGATAATATATCCGGACAGAAACCTGAATCATTATCAGTAACCATCACCGCCATAGTAGTCGTCACCTGAGTAGTCATCAGCATAGTATTCATCGCCTGAGTAGTCACCGGAATAGTCATTACCGGAGTAATCTTCATCAGAACTGTCTTCTGAGTTGATTCCTTCTCCTGCAGATTCGCTGTCACTCAATCCTTCAGTGTCATTCTGCTCCGGCAGAATTATTCCCCCTCCTGAGTAGTCATAATTCTCAAAATAAGAATAGTCAGAGATATCGATGTCCATGGCGCTGTAGTAAGCAGCTGCTGTGGAGGAGAGCATTGTCACGTAGTTACCGTCCTCATCGACCAGTGAACCGTCCGCGTTAAAACGGACATTGAGAAGGTCAGTGCCTGATGACGGAGTCACTCTTATCGACATAATCTCTTCAAACTTGCGGTACAGGTTGGTAAGGCTGAACAGTTCGCCCTGCGTGTTCCGGATACTGCAGCTTTCCGCAAGCTTTCGTGTGTATTCATCCAGCAGATAGACACTGTACTCGGAAGTATCATTGTCACTGTGCATGACGACCGGTGTAACTGTCGGGTCAACGATCTCGATGTCAGTGCCTTCGTCTGACACGGATTTGCGGATAGTGAAACCTGCAAGCCCGCCAAGCCTCTCAATCCAGTTGTCAGATGATGAAACGAAATTGCCAAGAGAATAAAACACCGTCATGCTGTGACCGTCGTTATCGCTCATCACTCCATAGGGCTGAAGCACATGGGGATGAGAGCCAATCAGAACATCCACGCCTTCTTTCATCAGGAATGAAGCCCATTGTTTCTCGTATTCGCTGGGCATCGGTTCATCGGTGGTGCCGAAATGCGCAACAAAAATGACGCAGTCAGCCTGTGACCTTGCGCTTCTTATCATTTCGGATATTTTTTCACTTCCCTGTGAAAGTACATCCACCATATAATTACGGCCGCCGGTGTTCATCAGATAAGTGCCCCCGGAACCGGCAGATCCCGCATTTGTGCCATATGTATAGTTGAGCACCGCGACACGGATGCCGCCGGCATCAAACACCCTGACAGAAGATACATCCTCCTCCGAGGAATGAATGCCCGTGACCAGGATTTCGGGATGTGAATTGTTCCAGTAGTTTATTGTTTCTGTTATATAGTCTGCGCCCCAGTCATCGGCATGGTTTGAAGCGGAGCATATTACATCAAACCCCGCGTTCACAAGCGCATCGCCGACTTCGGTCGGTGTGGCATAATAACCGGATGCATTAACGGAATTGTGCGAACCGGTGAAAATAGTCTCCTGGTTTACAATGGCAAGGTCAGCTGCCTGTATTGTATTCTTTATGTGGTCATAAACCTTTGTATAGCTCCAGTTGCCGGAGCCGTCCTGACCGGACACAAGTACTCCTGACTGGTAAAAATTATCTCCCGCCGCAATAACCGTAGCTGTAGTTACCACCGGTTCCTTCTTGCGCGTTTCAGCCTGCTGCTGTTCTTCGGCCTCCTGCTTTTCAGCTTTCTCAGCCGGTACAGTAACCAGCTGATGGTCAAGCCTGCAAAACAGGAATGTAAGCAGGATCAGTACGGCCACAGCGCTTATAAGGCTGATGCGGGTATTTATTTTCTCCACAATATTAAGTGGCGTATTCTGCGTGCGTTTCACGACTAATCATGTGCCCCTTTCATGCACTGAGGATCTGTTCAGGATCAATTAAGAAAGTGATTATGAACAGTTCCTTAAAAACTGATGTAATGATAATCATACCACAATCATGATTGCTGTTCAATTGCAAGTTGTTATCTAATTACGACCCAGCCGCTTGCAGCCGGGCCGTGTACAGTAACTTTGTTTTGATTTTTACAGTCGTTTATACTATAATGTTTTAAGCAATGAAGATAATGAAATGTCGATAAGAATACATCGGGTGGATACGGATGCGAAGCATCACCCGGTGCACCTGGTCAGGCTTCTTTCTGAACAGGAAAACTGAAAAAAACGTGATGGAGGGGAAAATGCATCCTGGAATATCTATTACTTCATATCTGATCTCTCTTTTGCTCACAATATTCCTTACCAGTTTGTGCCTTGGCGACACAGGCCTTAACAAAAAGCACTGCCGGCTTTTAAGGGCAGTCTATATCCCCCTGTTTATTGCAGCAGGCCTGATGCCCGTGGCCGGGGCAATGCTTCCGGACAGCAGTATCAAGTTTTCACTGCAGGGCTGGGGAAATATCTGGCTGGGATTTTACCTGTATTATATGGGGCTTTTGCTGATACTGCTTTTGTTCTGGTCTATTGCCAGGCTGATCTGCTTTATAATCGGAAAAAGGGGGATCAAAGTAAATAAGAGACTGCCGGGAGGGCGCGGAACCGTTCTGATCTTCTGCTTTATTGCCTCGGTCGCACTCCAGGTTTACGGCATGATACATGCACAGAACACGAAGGTCGTCACCTACGATGTAGCGATAGACAAGGATGCAGGCGATATCAGCAGTATGAAGGTAATACTTATAGCCGACCTCCATATGAGTGTAAACTCAAAGCATGAAACAATACGGAAAATGGTTGATCTTATCAATGCAGAAGATGCGGATGCGGTAGTTATAGCAGGAGACATCTTTACAAGCTCATACGGAGGGATGAAGGACCCGGACAGATATGCAGCCATCCTTAGAGGAATCAAGTCGAAGTACGGTGTTTACGCCGTCTATGGCAATCATGATGTTGAAGAAACATTGTTCGGAGGTTTTCCTATCTCGCCTATAAGCCAGGCATTCCGGACGAAAGACATGGAAGAGTTTTTTGTGGACGCCGGTTTTACGATCCTGTACGATGATACAGTGATGCTTGCCGATGAGGTCGTTCTTGCAGGCAGAATAGACGGGGAAAAGGCCGGGGACGGAACAACCAACAGGATGACTGCAGAGGAACTCCTGGCCGGCGCAGATAAGGAGAAGCCGGTACTTGTACTCGAACATGAGCCGATAGATTTTGCAAACCTTAAGGAAGCGGGAGCCGACCTGGCGCTGTGCGGACACACACATGCGGGCCAGATCTTCCCGGGCAATCTGGTAGTTCCGTTTTTTAATGAGAATGCGTATGGCTATAAAGTTGTTTCAGGACTTCAGACAATAGTCACCGCAGGAGTCGGCTATTACGGGCCGCCGATGCGCGTAGGCACTGACAGCGAGGTTACGGTAGTCAACCTTGCTTTCACAGGAGGCTGACATGCGTTCTTTCAGGGAAAAAAGGAAGCTCTGTGAAAATGTATGTTAAAACTATAATTCAGGCAAACAGGAGAGATTATTATGGAAGCTGATATGCTGCTTTTTATACAGGAACATCTGAGACATCCGGCGCTGACACCAGTCGTTAAGGCCATTACATCACTTGGGGACATGGGTATGTTCTGGATAATCCTTACCCTCGTGCTTCTGTGCTTCCAAAAAACACGGACAGCAGGCCTTTGCAGTATGATAGCCATGATCCTGGCTTATACGGTTAATAACCTGATACTGAAAAATGTCATTGCAAGGATAAGGCCTTATGAAGTGATCGATGGCCTTAAGCTTCTGGTGGCAAAGGAGAAGGATTTTTCGTTCCCGTCAGGCCATACCGGAATGTCATTTGCGTCCTCGGTCGGAATGTACCGTTCTCTTCCAAAGAAAGCCGCAGTCGCCCTTATTATACTGGCAGTCCTGATTGCGTTATCGAGGCTGTATGTGGGAGTTCATTATCCTACAGACGTCCTCGGCGGCGCGGTTCTTGGTACTACTTTCGGCCTGACAGGGTCTTATCTTGGAAGAAAGCTGTCAGATAAATTTCAAAAACGGCAGGCTGAATGATAAGTACTCTGTCCGAAGAATGATCTGAATGATGCTCTCCGTCCAGAGCAATGCTGCCTGTGCAGTATGATGTATATTGTCCGGAGCAGCGTTACATGTATAGAATAACGATTCCTGTATCTGTACGCCTGACTTGAGCTGAAATATAGCCGGTATCCTGGAGAATTATGATAAAACTACTTCCATATTTGAAAAAATACAGGCTGCATTCAATATTTGCGCCACTATTTAAGATGCTTGAAGCGATGATGGATCTTCTGGTGCCGCTGGTCGTTGCGGCAGTCATCGACAGGGGCATAGCAGAAAACAACAGATCTTTCATCATTTCAAGATTCATACTGCTGACAGCACTTGCGGTGCTGGGGCTTCTGTTCTCAGTTGCCGCACAGTGGATGGCTGCCAGGGCGAGCGTGGGCTTTGCATCAGAACTCAGGCAGGCTTTGTTCGACCATATCCAGAAACTCTCATATACTGAGCTTGACACCCTGGGGACGGATACCCTGATCACCCGGATGACGAGCGATATCAACCAGGTGCAGAACGGGGTAAATATGGGGCTCAGGCTGCTGCTCCGAAGTCCGTTTATCGTTTTCGGCTCCATGATCATGGCCTTTACCATCGATGTGAAGTGCGCTCTTGTCTTTGCCGTTGCGATACCGCTCCTTGGCGTTGTCGTATACGGAATTATGATCATCAGTATCCCTCTTTTCAAGAAGACACAGGCTGCCCTCGACCGGCTGCTTGGAATTACCCGTGAAAACCTGACCGGTGTGAGAGTGATCCGTGCTTTCTGCAAGGAGAATGACGAAATTGCCCTTTTTGACAGTCAGAACGCCGCGCTTACAAAGCTGAACGAGTTTGTGGGACGGCTGAGCGCTCTCATGAATCCGCTCACATATGTGATGATAAATATAGCTACAGTTGTGCTTATCAGGCAGGGAGCACTGAGAGTAAATATGGGCGCGATACGTCAGGGAGATGTTGTGGCCCTTTATAACTATATGGCGCAGATGATCGTTGAACTCATAAAGCTTGCAAGCCTGATAATAACGATCAACAAAGGCCTCGCCTGCGCAGGCAGAGTGAGCGCAGTCCTCGAAGTGACTCCCGGAATGACTTTCCCGGAGGCTGAAAAAAGAGGGCAGACACCTGAGGTTCCGGCAGTATGTTTCAGAAATGTATCCTTTGGATATGCGCTGTCCGGGGCGGACGCAGTAACCGATATTTCCTTTGAAGCTCAAAAAGGGCAGACTGTCGGAATAATCGGAGGCACCGGGAGCGGTAAATCTACTATCGTGAATCTCATTCCGCGCTTCTATGATGCAACAGAAGGCGATGTGTTTGTAGACGGCCTGAACGTAAAAGACTATCCGGAAGGAGAACTGATAAAGAAGATAGGCATAGTTCCGCAGAAAGCAGTGCTTTTTGAAGGAAGCATCCGTGACAATCTTAAATGGGGAAACAAGGACGCTTCCGATGAAGAACTGTGGCAGGCGATAGATACAGCCCAGGCGCATGAAGTTGTTGAAGGGAAGACCGGCGGACTTGACGCTTCCGTTGAGCAGGGCGGAAGGAACTTCTCCGTAGGCCAGAAACAGAGGCTCACCATTGCAAGGGCACTTGCCGGAAAGCCGGAAATCCTTATAATGGATGATTCATCCAGCGCGCTTGACCTTGCAACCGACAGAAGGCTTCGCGAAGCCGTCAAAAACATGAGCCACCAGAATATGGTTGTCTTTATTGTCTCACAAAGAGCATCCACTATCCGTGAGGCGGACATTATCCTTGTCCTCGATGACGGACACCTGGCCGGTAAGGGCACACATGAAGAACTGATGGCTGAATGTGAAACATATCAGGAGATATATTATTCCCAGTTCCCTGAAGAGAAAAAGGACAAGTCAGCCTAAGAGATGAAATCATACAGGAGAGGAGGAGAGCATTATGGGGGTGGATAAACCTGGAATAAAATCATCTGTAAAAGACAAGCACGGCATACAGAAGAACTCTTCCAGCATGATTACGCTTAAAAAAGTGATGTCTGTGATCGGGCATTACCGTATTCTTCTGATATTCAGCATACTGCTCGCCGGAATCTCGGTGGTTCTGCAGCTGTATATTCCCGTCGTGTTCGGCGATGCCATTGACGGGATAATCGCCAGGGGAAAGGTGGATTTCCAGACCGTATCAGTGTTTCTCAGGAAAGCCCTGATACTTGCGGCGTGTGCCTCTGCCGCCATCTGGATAATGAATATGATAAACAACCGGCTGGCTTACAACACGGTCAGGGACATCCGTGCTCAGGCGATAAGGCATATCCAGGTCCTTCCGCTCAGCTTTCTGGATGTTCACAGCTCCGGCGATATTGTCCAGAGAGTGATTGCCGACACCGATCAGTTAAGCGACGGACTTCTGCTTGGTTTTTCCCAGCTTTTTTCCGGAATAATAACGATATTCGTGACGATCGGATTTATGTTTTCGCGAAACGTACTTATAACGCTCATGGTAGTAGTGCTGACACCGGTAAGCTTCCTGGTGGCAAAATATATAGCATCAAACACCTTTCAGCTTTTTAAAACACAGACAGAGATACGCGGCAGGCAGACTGCGCTGATAAATGAGATGGTCGGGAACGAAAAGGTTGTGAAGGCCTTCGGGTACGAAGTGGAAGCTTCAGGGCGTTTCAGGGTTCTTAACGAAGAACTGCAGAAAAGCTCAGAAAAGGCTGTCTTCTTCAGCTCCCTTACAAATCCGAGCACCCGTGCGGTGAACAATGTAATATATGCCCTGGTGTCCCTTGCCGGCGCATTTTCAATTCTGGGCGGAAACCTTACGGTAGGAGGGCTGTCAGCGCTTCTTGCCTATGCAAACCAGTATATGAAGCCCTTCAACGATATCAGCTCGGTAGTTACAGAACTGCAGAATGCGCTGGCCTGTGCCTCCAGAGTATTCAGCCTTATAGAGGAGGAACCTGAGTCCGAAGAGGCATCTGACGAGCTTCCTGAAGCCACAGGGAATGTTGATTTTTCTGACGTTTCTTTCTCATATGACAAAAGCAAAAAGCTGATAGAAAACTTTACACTCCATGCATCCCCGGGCATGCGGATCGCGATAGTAGGTCCCACGGGCAGCGGAAAAACGACTCTTATCAATCTGCTGATGCGCTTCTATGACGTGGACAGCGGAACGATCAGTATAGATGATGTGGAAATTGACAATGTGACCAGGCATTCGCTTCGGAAGAATTTTGGAATGGTGCTTCAGGAGACCTGGCTCAAAAATGCCACTGTCAGGGAAAACATTGCGATCGGTGACCCGGATGCAACAGATGAACAGATCATCGCTGCCGCAAAGGAGGCTCACAGCTGGGAATTTATAAGAAGAATGCCGAAAGGTCTTGATACCATTGTGACTGATGATTCGATGAGCCAGGGGCAGAAGCAGCTGCTGTGCATAACGCGTGTTATGCTGGCCCTGCCGCCCATGCTTATTCTGGACGAAGCAACTTCGAGCATTGACACCAGGACAGAGCTTCGTATCCAGAACGCATTTGACAAGCTTATGAAGGGCAGAACAAGCTTTATAGTAGCCCACCGGCTGTCGACGATAAGGAACGCGGACATTATCCTGGTGCTTAAGGACGGACATATCATAGAACAGGGAAATCACGAAGAACTGCTGCGAAAAGGAGGCTTTTACAGTACACTCTATAATTCGCAGTGGAGCGGCGAAGCCGCAGCAGGCTGACAGGGGATAACGCTCAGGCTTCAATGCCAGGCCTTGCAGTCTCAAGGATAACATTAAAAGAGAAAAGCGGTACATTTGGGAGGAGAAGGAATGACCGGGAAAAATCAGGACAGTATGCTTAAAAAGAAATCAATGGGAATCGTTGTTCTTGGAGCTGCTTTTGTGGATATAAAGGGATATCCTCTCTCTCAGTATATCCCGGGCGGACGCAACCGGGGCAGGGTCATGCAGGTGCACGGAGGCGTGAGCCGGAATGTAGTCGAGGATATTGCAAATGTAGGCCTGCATCCTACATACGTAGGAGTGGTTGACAACAGCGGTATCGGCGCAGATGTTATAGAACGTCTCAAAAGGCACAAAGTAAATACCGACTATATAGTCCGCACGGACGACGGCCTGGGAATGTGGCTTGCGGTTTTTGACAACCAGGGAGATGTAGTTGCTTCTATATCCAAAAGGCCCGATCTGAGCCCGATCTCTGAAATCCTTAAGGAGCACGGCGATAAAATAATCAAACGCGCCGACAGCATAGTCCTTGAAATTGATATGGAAGAAGATCTGCTGAGAGATATTTTCCGCCTCGCAGAAAAGTATGATAAGAAGATCTATTCCGTGGTCTCAAATATGTCGATTGCGATGGAACGCCGCTTCTGGCTCAAGAAGACGGACTGCATAGTCTGCAACTATATGGAAAGCGCACAGCTTTTTTCCGAAGAAGTACATGAGATGCCTCCGGAAGAGGTTGCAGAGATACTTCCTGAAAAAATAAAAAAAGCCGGAATCCCCCGGATGATCGTGACAATGGGAGAGCAGGGAGCCGTATATGCAGATCTGCAGGGAAACTCAGGAATCATTCCCTCCATCAAGGTCAACGTAGTAGACACCACCGGAGCAGGCGACGCCTTCTTCGCAGGAGTCGCCATAGGCCTGACCTATGGAAAAACACTGGAAGAATCAGGCCGTATAGGCACCAGACTCGCCTCAAGCGTCATAACAACCAACGAAAACGTATGCCCCAGCTTCCGGCCGACAGAATTTGGCATCATAAGATAAGACAGGGGACGGTTCTCTGTCTTATTTCTCTACAGCGTTTCGTTCATGCTTCCTGTTCTGTAGCCTGTCAGGTCGAGGGTTATGTAGGAGAAGCCAAGCTCTTTCAGCCGGGCAGATATCTGTACTGACATATTCGGTGAAGCTAACAACGGAATGTCGGCCGGCAGCACTTCTATTCTGGCGAGATTTCCATGTATCCGGACCCGCATCTGTCGGAAGCCAAGGTCCTGCAGGAACTGCTCGGCCTTGTCAACCATGGCCAGCTTCTTCTCATCGATCGTCTCACCATATACAAAGCGTGTCGCCAGGCAGGCAAATGAGGGCTTGTCCCAGGTGGGCAGGCCGCGTTCGTGCGAAAGCGCACGAATCTCTTCTTTCGTAAGCCCTGCATGGCGAAGAGGACTTTTTACCCCAAGCTCCTGAATCGCCTGAAGCCCCGGCCGGTAATCTCCCATATCATCCATGTTGGAACCTTCTGCCACAGCAGCAATACCATTCGCCTCGGCAAGATCTATGATTTTCCGGAAAATATCCTTTTTGCAGATATAGCACCTGTTTACAGGATTTTCGCGAAAACCCGGAATTGACAGCTCATCGGTTTCTGCAATAAGATGCCGTATGCCTCTTGCTCTGCAGAACTCAAGTGCTTCTTCACGCTCTCTCTTCGGGAAGGAGCAGGACGAAGCGGTTACCGCAACGGCCTTATCTCCCAGCACTTCGACAGCAGTATCAAGAAGAAAAGCAGAGTCAACACCGCCGGAAAAGGCAATTGCGATGCTTCCGAAAGAAGAAATATAATCTTTCAGCTTTTGATATTTAGTATGAAGGGTGTCCATAAAATGCTTTATCCTTTCTAAGTAATAATCTCTCCATTTCACTTACCAGCTTAATCTGTGTCCTGCAGCGCACCAGGTTATGCTCCGGATAAGCTGTATGGTAATACGGATCCCCATTCAGATAATCAGCAAGAAAACGTGCCGCCTGCTCTGCGGTGATAGTCCATGCACCGGCAGGCAGAAGCTCATTTTCCAGGGGAGTAAGGTTTTTGCATGCCTTTGCGAACCCTTCCTGATACAACTGATAGCGCCGCATATCCAGGGAAACCTTGTCAAGATCCCTTTCATCCTCGGCGGCGGTCGTCGCGCCGGAGCGTATAGAATCACCAAAATCGTACAGCACAAGCCCTGGCATGACGGTATCAAGGTCGATCACACACAGCGGCTCCATCGTATCACGGTCAAACAATATGTTATCAAGCTTGGTGTCATTGTGGGTCACGCGCACGGGAAGCTCGCCGGAATCACGCATACGCTGAAGCCTTCCGGCCTCATCCTCACGCTCAAGGAGAAAGTCGATCTCCCGCGTCACCGACGCCTTCCGCCCGGCGGCATCCGCCCGTATTGCCCGGTGAAGCTGCTCAAAACGTACCGGTGTATTGTGAAAATCCGGCAGAGTTTCCAGAAGGCTGTCGGCCGGAAAGCCGCTCAGCATATCAACAAACCTTCCGAATGCCAGGGCGCTTTTATAGAAGATGACGTCATCCTGAGGAGGAAGCAGGCACACAGAGTTTTCGATAAACCCGTACATACGCCAGTTTCCCGAAGCCTCGGGTATGAATGAGCGGCCGTCCTTCGAAGGGATCAAAGGCATAACCCCTCTGGGATCAGATATACGCGCACGGAGGTAGTCGGTAATCGCGCGGATATTCTTCATAAGCCCTTCGGCATCATCCGTAAGGAGAGGGCTGATCTTCTGCAGAATATACCTCGTATTATTCCGGGTAGTCACAAGAAAAGTCTCATTGATGTGCCCCGAACCATAGGGTTTTATCTCAGCAGCCGGGCTGTCCAGATCAAACCTTCCCGCTGTATGCATCAGCATTTCCTTCGCCAGAGAAGTATTCATCTGTTTATCATTCATCCTTTCATATTACAGAGTTTATCATTCGTCCTTTCATATTTCAGAGTCAGATCGGAAGTGCAGTACCGGCTGATTATCCCTTGACGCCTCCGGAGGTAAGCCCTGAGGTCAGGTGTTTTTCGATAAACATGAAAAGTATAACCACCGGTATTGTTGCAAGCAAAGAAGCGGCAAACAGGTACTGCCATTCTATCATATTGAAAGATGAAAACTGGGTGATTCCCACCGTGATCGGCTTTTTGGATGCAGTTGTGATCAGGACGGTAGAGATCGTATACTCATTCCAAGCGTTGATAAACACAAAAATCAGTGTAGTAACGATCCCGGGCGCGGCCATGGGCAGGAGTATACGTATCAGTGAACCGATGGTACTGCATCCGTCTATCCGGGCCGCCTGTTCCATCTCGGGGGATATCGATATAAAAGTTCCCCGAAGGAGCCAGATGGCAAAAGCCTGATTGAATGCCGCATTAACAAAGATCAGCCCCCAGATATTGTCGTTCAGGCCAAGCGTGGACATAAGCTGCGAGATCCCGATAAGAAGAACTACAGGAGAGAACATCTGGCTCATTATAACAAATCCGAGAAAGAACTTTTTCCCCAGGAAGTTCATGCGCGCCATCGCAAAGGCTGCCGGAATGCCGCAGAGCATGGCCAGGCCGGTCGCTCCGCCCGCTATCATAAGGGAGTTTGCAAGAAACTGCGGAACACCTCTCTCAATGATATCTGAAAGATTCTTCCATACCCATTTCGTGGGCAGGAGATGCAGGAAATACATATCCAGTGCCTCGGAATTGGAACGGAAGGCCGTGATCAGCATAACATAATATGGATACAGCGTAATAACACATATCGTGATCACAAACAGATAAAGCAGAAAACGAAGGAAAGGCCTCTCTAACGCGCCGAACCGGAGGCCTGCACACCCGGCAAGAGCTATCCCAAAACAAAGCAGAAGCACCCACAGGAGCGGGCTATGGCTTACATTTAAATTTTTCAGGGCGTTTCCGGCTTCTTCCCCCATCCTGCCCTGGAACAGGAAACTGTCCAGGATTCCATACCACTCATCCCGCCCTTCAGTGACAAGATCAGCCTGGTAAAGAGAGGTCTTTCTCCAGAACAGATAATTGTTCATAAGGATAAACACAGGTACAAGAAGCATATCGATAAGCAGAAAGAAGCAGGATAAGCTTCTGAGCCTGCGGCAGCGCCCGGGCAGCTCTTTGACAGCTGTATTCATGGTCCCTGCGCATCCGGCAAAGGCCAGAATGACTGCGGCGGCCATACAGAAGAGCATGATATAAAGTACCCGGGCAGAGGGCATGCCGGAGGAAAGAAAACTCCAGACATTTTTATTCATGGTCTGGCTTATCGTAAAAGCAACAAGCGAAGTTTCCTCACCCTTCGAGTTGGTGCGGACAGTGACATCCTCACTTATCTCCACCTCCATCCCCTGATCCCGGTACTGTTTTTCAACCTCTTCGACCTCGGCCAGAACCTCCTGGTACTTTTCATCGCCGACAAAGGTGTTTGAAGACTTTTTGGTAAATATCCCTACAGTGACCGTATAAAGCGGAAGTGACATAATAAGACACGCCAGGAGGATTCCGATGATGAGCAGGAAAAAATATCGTTTTCCGGCAGCTGTACTTTGGGCATTGCCTTTCATGCTTCATCCTCCTTTCGCATTACGGTGATCATGTATATACCGGAGCACAGGCACAGGATAAGAAAGCCGATAACTGAAAGGGCATTTGCCGGACCTTTTTTACGGTCATAAAAATTCAGCATATACAGATATGTGATCATGGTGTCGGTCTTGTTCGCCGGGGCTCCCTTGGTCATGGTGTAGATGATAGGGAAGGAGTTAAAAACATAGATGATATTGAGCACTGTGCTGACCGACAGTGACGGACGGACCAGAGGCAGGGTGATGCTGAAAAGCCGGTTCCAGAATCCGGCACCGTCAACCCGCGCTGATTCGTAAAGGGATTCATCGATCGACTGCAGTCCCGAGAGGACACAGAACGTGACGAAAGGAATCGTGACAAAGATTCCTACAGCGCACTCCCAGATAAACTCGATCTGATAGGATGAACGCCAGTTGATGGCATTCTTTATAATGCCGAGATTCAACAGGACACTGTTAAGGCTCCCGTACTCGTATTTGATGATATAATTCCATACCGACGCCTGTATGACCAGCGAAGTGGCCCAGGGGAAGATCAGTATTGAACGGGCTATTTTACGGCCGCGGAATTTCTGGTTCATCACCATGGCGATGATGAAGCCAAGCAGGGTGGACAGCCCGACGACCGAAATGACCCACCAGAAGGTGTTTATCATAACAGTGCGGAATGCAGGCAGATGAACCGCATCGATATAATTCTTAAACCCGGCAAATCCGCCTACAACACCTGCTTTCGATATTTCGCTGAAGGAAAGCCGGAATACGATCAGTATTGGAAATACAACAAAAACAGAAATCAGAATTATACTGGGAAGCAGCCAGAGATATGGCACCCACCATTTTTTACCGTTGTTCTTAATCATATGGCTCCACCTCTGTAAGATTATCGGGTGCTTTACGACGAAAAGCTCCGGGATCCGGGTATATCCCCGCGATCCCGGAGCTTTTAAGGCTCACTGCATCAGCCGGCGAGCTGTTCCTGCAGCGCATCCAGCTCAGCCTGGATATCAGCGCCTGTCAGCGCATTCTGCTCAGCTGCGATAACGCCCTGCTTTACCTGATCCCATTCTGCTTTTGCGGTGGGATAGAACTGGCAGCCGCCAAGAACTTCAAGCCATGCCTCGAAGGAAGGATCGGCCTCGACCAGAGCTTCTACTGCGGAGTTGACTGCCGGCAGGAAGCCTTCCATGCTTACCCAGCCTACATAATTTTCAGGATCATAGAAGAAGGACAGGAATTTGCCGATGGCTTCATTTCTGGCATCCTGGTCAGGAGCAGAGTCATCCTTGAAAGCCATGACACGATCCATAACGCCTACAGATGATGAGGATTTTCCTTCGTTTGCAGGGATGTTTGCGGTAGCCATGTTGATATCTCCGCCCTTGTCAGCCACATAGGTGGGCAGCTGGTTCGGAGCAATGATCATTGCCAGCTTGCCTGCGGCAAACATATCCTGAAGGTCATAGCGGGTCTGGGTTGCCGGGTTGGGATTGGTGTAGCCTTTTTCAACCAGGCCGAGCGCATAATTGATAGCCTCGGCATTTTCTGCGGAATTGACTGCCCACTCACCATTCTCATCAACGAAACCGCCGCCGTTGCCCCAGGTATAATATGCGAAGGCTGCCTGGCCTTCATCGGTTGTCATATCAATTCCCCAGGGATAAACCTCGCCGTCATAGAAATCTATGATCGCCTGGCAGGCATCCTCAAGCTCGGCCCAGGTTGTCGGAACCTCGATGCCGACCTCCTCGAACATATCAACATTGTAGAAAAGAGCACGCGCCGAAGCCAGGTCCGGAACTGCCCACACCGTGTCATCGATCACTGACTGGTCGATAAAGGAGGGGAAGAAATCACCAAGCAGCTCCTCCGGGCAGTAGTCAGAAACCGGAAGAAGCAGGCCTTCATTTGCATAATTTGCAAATACGTCAATGTTCAGGATGTCCGGAGCATTGTTGTTCGCGATACGCGTGTCCACTTCGGTATAGACATCATTCCAGGAGACTACATCAAGGTTAAGCTTGATCCCCGGATTCTCAGCCTCAAATTTGTCCACAAAGTTGGTTCCGTCCATTCCGCTGCCTAAAAACCACTCATTGGTATTTGGGCCGTACTGGCAGATGATGACATCCAGAGTAATGTCCCCGTCCTCGGCAAATGCCGGAAGAGCCGCGCCGCAAAGCGCAGTGGAAAACAGAGCGGTGGAGAGTAATATAGCTGTAGCCTTCCTCATAATTTATTCCTCCCTTCAGAATAAACATTGGTAATTATTGATAAAAGAATTATAAAATACATAACATAAATTGTCAACTATTCGCTTAGAGGCTGAGCCGCATCTTCGGCCTCAGGTTAAAAAATAAGACAGGGGGACGGTTCTCTGTCTTATTTTCATAAGACAGAGAACCGTCCCCCTGTCTTACGAAAAAGATTCCTTATGAAGGATTCAGCCCTGTAAGGAAATATACTCGGCTCAGCTCATGCAGGCATGGCAGAGCAGAGCATATTTCCTTACAGCCGTGAACAGAGTAACACGTCAGTCTCCGGACATCTTATTTTATGCTTGATAAAAAGCATTGCATTAGTTATAATTACTATAACGGCGGAAAACAGTAAGGTCCGTCAAATACCAGTCTCAAAGAGGAGGAATAGTATGAAGAAATTACTCACCGGCGCTATCGTTACCTGTATCGCAGCATCCATGATGGTCACTCCGGCATTTGCTGACACAGTCCGTATCGGTATGGTTACCGACGTAGGCGGCGTTAATGACAAATCCTTCAACCAGACATCCTGGGAAGGCCTTAAGGCTCTGGCAGAAGAGGATGACAGCTTTGAAGTCAACTACCTTGAGAGCAAGACAGATGCTGACTATCAGACAAACATCAACACCTTCATCGATGAGGAATATGACCTGATCATCTGCGTAGGCTACATGCTTGCAGACGCTACCCGTGAGGCAGCAGAGGACAACCCGGATCAGAAATTCGCCATCATTGATGATGCATCATGCGCTGACCTTGACAACGTTGCATGCCTTATGTTCGCTCAGGAGCAGGCTTCCTATCTTGTAGGCCTTGTTGCAGGTTCCGTAACCGAGAGCAAGACAGTCGGCTATGTACAGGGTATGGTTTCCGATTCCATGAACCTCTTCGGCATCGGCTACATCACCGGTGTTCTTGAGGCTTGCCCGGACGCAACAGTTCTTCAGTACAATGCAAACAACTTTGGTGACATCGCCGGCGGTTCTACAGCAGCCAAGGATATGATCACCAAGGGCGCAGACGTTATCTATCAGGCAGCAGGCGGCACCGGAATCGGCGTCATCAACGCATGCGACGAGGAAGGCATCTGGGCTATCGGTGTTGACACCGACCAGGCTGAACTTGCACCGGATCACGTTATCACATCAGCTATGAAGCGTGTTGACGTAGCTTCACAGGATATCTCAAGATCAGTTCTTGAAGGAACCTACGAGGCAGGCATTCACACCTATGACCTTTCAAACGGCGGCGTAGACCTTGCACCGACACGTGATCACATCCCGGAGGATGTACTTCAGGTAGTAGAGGATGCCAAGACAGCCATCATCAACGGCGAAAAGACCGTTCCGACATCCGCAGCAGACTGCCCGGAATTCACACTTGCTGAATAAATAATAGAATCAAAATTAAGGGGCTGTGAAAAAGTTGTACTTTTTCACAGCCCTTTTTTTCACACAAGATAAGCTCTTCCGGCGCCGTACTGTTTTGCAAGCTCCACGAATTTCATGGCGTATTCTTCAGGCGTCTCATCTTCCCCCAGCTCTTTTTGGAAATTTTCCCTTACACCGAAGGGGCGGTATCTTATGATCCTGTAATCGCAGGCATTCCCGATCTTTGATGCCGTATATCGTACAGTCTCCTCATTCTCAGTATCACGTCCCGGAATTATTACGGTCCGTACTTCCTGCAGCTTTTCCGCCTTCAAAAGATAATCCAGGTTTTTAAGTACCAGATCGCCAGGATCTCCTATGAGCCTGCGGCTCCATTCTTTTCCGACAGCCTTTACGTCAAGCATAACTCCCTCGCTTACCTCCAGGATACGCGGATCTGCTTCAAAATCAAAGGATCCGTTTGAATCGAGCAGACAGGTGAGGCGCGGACTGTCCTGAAGCGCCCTGACGGCACTGAACAGGTCGATCAGAAAATCATTCTGAAGTGTGCATTCTCCGCCGGATACGGTAATTCCCTGTATATATGGTGCTGTTCGCCTGATTTCTGCAATGAGGTCAGGAACAGACATATATCTGATGCGGGGAGACGCATTGCTTTGACAGACCCGGATACAGGTATCGCACTGTACACATTTCGTGCTGTCCCATATAATACTGCCGCGCCTGTTGGAAAGCATGCCGGCATCAGCGCCTGGAGACTTACAGCTGTCTGTACTGCTATCAGCGCTGCGTTCGTCTGCTGCGGCCCTGGCAGATTCCACGCTCTGACATGAAAGAGCCCCGGCCGGACACTTTGAGACACACTCGCTGCAGCCTATGCACATGTTTATTGTTTCAGGGTTGTGACAGAACTTACAGTCAAAAGTACAGCCCTGAAAAAATACAGCCGTCCGGTTCCCCGGACCATCAACATTTGAAAAAGGAATAATCTTATTTACCGGTGCAAGTTTCATAATGATCACCATCTATCTGAACGTCTGAATCATATCTGCCATTCTGCCGGTTCCTGTACCTGAGCTCATCAACCTGCCGGTTCCCATACCTGAATATCTGTTCTGATCAGGCTCCAAACTCCTGCACCCTGCGGTCGAGCGCGTGTCCGCCGTCCTGTGCGCCCATGCCGAATACGGTGACATTATTGAGCGACTGTTTCTTCTGGCGCAGCTTCTCGATCTCGCTCTTCTTGACAAGGTATCCTGTCACGCGAACGACATCATTATTCTCAAGATACCCGGAGAAGTAGCGGAGGCCTTTCGCAAGTGAACCCTTTATAATAGAAAGGACCGCTTCCGGTGTTTTAGTCCAGGTTTCCTCGAACTTGAAGATATCCCCGGTTCCTGTCGGGAAGAAACGATGGAACTTCTCATTTACTTCCAGCTGAGACAGCATATCCGGCTCAGCGCCGATCGGGATACGGGTTCCCGGTGAATCATCCATCCCGTCAGTATCAATTCCAACCTGGGCATGCAGACGATAGCGGTGGCCAAAAGCATCACAGTAGGGTGCTTCATGCTCGCTGACCCGCTTTTCAATAGCTTCCATAATACGGATGCCAAGCTCTGTAGCTTCAGGATTAAGGCCGAACCCATGATGGACATCCTTGATACCCAGCAGATGGTTGCAGCACTCAGCAAGCCCGACAACGCCGAACATTCCGGTAAAGTTCTCCTGCCTTACAAAGCCTTCAGTAACAAGGAAATTGTCTTTGAAGAAAGTTGACTGTTCTACAATGAATTTAACCCGCTTGTCCATATATTCAAGCTGAAGGTCGATGTGCCTCGGCAGTTCATTCTCAAGGAAATCCTCAGGGCTCTTTGCGTTCAGGCTGCATTCATAAAGACGCATGCGCGGAAGCGTATAGCCGCCTCCACCGATGGTGAGACCGTTATAGCAGGAGGCTATCGCATACCTGTCACCCCACTCTGAGCGGAACATCCCGTGGTTGGCAAAAGACGGCTTGGCAGTCTTCAGCATGCACCGCACACAGGCAAGAGCAAAATCATCACTTGTGATATCCGGGTCATACCGCAGTGTAATGTTGGGGATCGCAAGCTGCATCTCCTCGGTCAGCTCAAGGAGAATTCTTGCGGTGACGGAATCCGCAGGTCCGATGTCAGCATGGACAAAGGAGTCGGTCTGAACACGGTCAATATTGCGGAGAAACAGCCCGAGGACCTTCTTGGCATATGCCCGGTCTTCCTTGATGACAAAAGGCTCCAGCAGCCTGTCGAGGTCGCCTACGTAGACCGGATATGTAGTGATGGAAGGAACATGGCAGTAAAAGATCTCCAGCACATTGACAGCCTCAAGGAGGTCCGTCGGAGGCTCCAGGTCAAGGAACTTGCAGCCTTTTTCAAAAAGCAGGTCATAGTCAGGGCAGATGTAGCGCGGACGATAAGGCATAATCCCTTCATTAAGGTCGCAGAGAGCCCCCTTCGCCTTTGCCTCATAATAGGCATCTGAATAGCGCAGTGAGTCATCCGTGCTTTCCCCAAGCCGTGCGAGAGCGATCAGCTCCTGCCGATAGGTCAATGTGGGATCCTGTATGATATTTAATGCTTCAGACATATTACAGCACCTCTTTCTGTTTCTCAAGCCCTGCGAGCCGGACTTGATTTTATACGTGGTTTAACGTTTCGTTCCCTGTGCTATAAGTTTAAATCTTTGATGAGAAAAAAGCAAGAACGATGATTCATCATTGACCATTTTGCTGATTTGCATTACAATAAAGAAAGATACCTTGTGAGTTATTTACAGGAAGGGAGGGGTATTTTTGGCAAACCAATATCTGGACATGAGTACTCCTGTTATTGAGATGCGGGATATAGTCAAACGCTTTGGAGACTTCACCGCGAATGACGGGATCAACCTTACTGTCCATAAAGGAGAAATCCATGCTATTCTCGGTGAGAATGGCGCCGGAAAATCCACATTAATGAATCAGCTGTACGGACTTCTTAAACCTACCTCAGGTGATATCCTGGTCAACGGCAAGAAGGTCGACATGAGCACCCCCAGGGACGCCATCGCCGCCGGCATCGGTATGGTTCATCAGCATTTCATGCTTGTTCAGCCGTTTACGGTTACCGAGAACATTGTCCTTGGCGACGAACCTGTAAAAGGAGTGACGCTTGACATGGACAAAGCCCGCAAAAATGTGGTTGAGATTTCAGAGCGCTACGGCCTTTCGATTGACCCGGATGCAAAGATCGAGGACATCTCGGTCGGCATGCAGCAGAGGGTTGAGATACTTAAGGCTCTCTACCGAGGCGCTGATATCCTTATCCTTGACGAGCCGACCTCATCCCTGACTCCACAGGAGATAGAAGAGCTCATCAAAATCATGCACAACCTTACAGCGGACGGCAAGAGCATCCTGCTCATCACCCATAAGCTGAAGGAGATCAAGGAATCCGCCGATTTCTGCACGATAATCCGCATGGGCAAGTACATCGGCACGGTTGAGGTTGCACAGGTGGATGAGAATGACCTGGCAAGCATGATGGTTGGCCGTAAGGTTACATTCAAGGTTGACAAGCCTGAGCAGGAGCCCGGCAAGGTGGTCCTGGATGTCAAGGACCTTCGCGGCGTTGACTACCGTGGAGTCGAGATCCTTAAAGGACTCAACCTGCAGGTGCATGCGGGCGAGATAGTCGGTATTGCCGGAATCGACGGCAACGGTCAGACAGAGCTGGTCGAGATCATCACCGGCCTTCGCAAAGGAACCTCCGGTGACGTCACCATCAACGGAACCAGCGTCTTCAACAAACCCCCGGCATACGGCTTTGAACACGGCGTATCCAGCATCCCGGCCGACCGCCAGAAACACGGCCTGGTGCTTGAATTCTCCATAGAGGACAACCTGATCCTCCAGAACTATGAGAAGGAGCCGTTCTCTTCAGGCGGCATTCTGCAGCGGCAGAAGATCTTTGAGCATGCCACTCAGTCCATAGAGACCTACGACATCCGCCCGAAACAGAGCGAGAAACGTCCTGCCGGCACGCTGTCAGGCGGTAACCAGCAGAAGGTCATCATAGCAAGGGAAGTTCAGAACGACAAGGATCTTCTTATAGCCGTCAACCCGACAAGAGGACTTGACGTAGGTGCTATAGAATACGTACATAAGTATATTGTGGAGCAGCGCAACAAAGGCAAAGCAGTTCTTCTCGTTTCATTCGAACTTGATGAGATCATGAGCCTTTCAGATGTAATAGACGTTATTTTCGATGGATCTATCATTACCACGATCCCCGGAAAAGAAGCAGATGAGAATTATCTTGGACTGATGATGGCAGGAGGTAAAAAGGAATGAAAAAGAAGAAAAGCTTCCTGGAATTTGTGTCTGATAATAAATTTATCCATATTTTACTCTCGATCATCCTCGGTTTCCTGATCGGGGCCATCTTCCTTGTGATCATGAGACTTTCGGTAGGCGAAGCTTACGGGCGTCTCCTGAAGAGCATCACCTCGGTGAAGGGAATTACCTATGTCATCGTTTATGCGGTGCCTTACATCGTTGCAGGACTTTCGGTAGCCTTCTCGTTCAAGACCGGCGTGTTCAACATCGGTGCTGAAGGCCAGTTTGTTGTAGGATCCATGGCAGCAGCCATCGTAGGCATCCGCCTTGGAACACTGCCGAAGCCGGTCCTGATCATCCTCTGCTTCCTCGCCGCAATGGCGGTTGGAGCTCTGTGGGGCATTATCGTGGCATTTCTCAAAACCAAATGGGGAATAAACGAAGTGCTGAGCATGATCATGTTCAACTGGATAGCGTTCTATCTTTCAAACTTCATCGCAGGCCTGCCGGGAATTAAGAGCGACGGTTCAGCCGAGGCTACACAGAACATTTCAGATAACGCCTCAATGCTGTTCCCGAAGGAGTTCATTAAGAAGATGGACTTTGCGCCGACAGCCAACTGGGGTATTTTTGTAGCGATAGTGATCATGATAGTGATCTATATCATTATCGACAAGACAACCCTGGGTTACAGGCTGAAAGCTGTAGGCTTCAACAAAAACGCGGCAGAATACGGCGGGATCAACGTCAACGGGTCGATCATGACAGCCCTCGCGATATCGGGTGCCCTGGCAGGACTTGCCGGTGCCCTGCAGCTTATGGGTATGGGCGGCCGTATCAGTATCTTCTCATCACAGGAAGGCTTCGGCTTCGCCGGAATCGTTGTCGCGCTTATCGGATGCTCCAATCCGTTCGGAGTTTTCGTTGCGGGACTGTTCTATGGCTGGCTGATGTACGGCGGCAGCAAGCTTAACCTGGTAGGCGCCCCTACACAGCTCATCAATGTTATCGTGGGAACCGTGGTATTCTTTATCGCGATCTCGGTTATTTTCTCGAACCTTAAGTATCTTTTCAGGAAAAAAGGCTGAATAAGGAGGTGGCATAAAAGTGAACAATTTTATAAACAGTCTTGGAATAATCCTCTACGCTACACTTGTTTACGCGACGCCGCTTCTGTATGCAGGACTCGGCTCATGCTTTTCCGAAGTATCCGGCGTTGTAAACATTGGTATTGAGGGAATGATGACTGCCGGCGCCTTCACCGGCACGGTGGTTGCCTACTTTACAGGAAACCCGTGGATAGGCTTCATCTGCGGCGGCCTTGCAGGAGCGTTTTTCGGAATGCTCCACGCAGTCGCGACAGTACTTCTTGGAGCCGACCAGACGATAGCCGGTACAGCCATCAACATGCTGGGACCCGGAATCGTTATCATGATAGCAAAGGTGCTGTTCGATTCAACAGATACCATTCCGCTTACCGCAACCCAGAAGATACCGCAGCTGTTCAGCGGGCTGTTCGGTACGGATACTACATTCGGACGGTTCATGAACAACGTGTTCGCGACCTACGCATCCACCTACCTGGTTTTCATCGCAGTAATAGTAGTCTGGTTCGTGTTTTATAAAACACGCTTCGGCCTCCGTATGAGAGCCTGCGGTGAACATCCGATGGCATGTGAGACACTTGGTATCAACGTTATATCAATGCGTTTCCTCTGTGTATGCCTTTCAGGATTCCTCGCCGGCCTCGGCGGCGCATGCGTCACAATGACAGTATCCACCCAGTTCCGGCCGATATCCATTGTAGGACAGGGCTTTATCGCCATAGCAGCCGTAATCTTCGGAAAGTTCCGCCCACAGGGCGCCCTCGTAGGCTGCCTGCTGTTCGGCTTCTGCTCCGGCCTCAAAGTTGTCCTCGGAGGCTCCTCCGGATTCAACATGCACCTGATATCAATGATCCCATACATAGTGACCGTAATAGTGCTGATCCTCTTCGTAGGAAAATCCCACGTACCAGCCGCAAACGGAAAACCATATATAAAGAGCCGATGAAAAAAAGAGGGGGAACGCTCGAAGAGCGTTCCCCCTCTTTTTTTTCACTTGCGTCGATTCCTGATCATCGCGAACACACTCTGTATTACAATGAACACAAACAGCAGCGCCGCCGTCAGGATGTTTGGCCAGGAGCTTGCTAGCTTTCCGTTGGTTTTTACTATCGAGGAGATCGTTCCGTTGATAAGCACGCCGAAGAACGATCCGATAACATTCCCGACACCGCCCGTCAGCAGCGTACCGCCGATGACCGACGAACTGATAGCGTCCATTTCGAGCCCCAGCGCCTGGGAAACCGATCCCGCCATTGTATTAAGGCAGTAGCAGATAGCCCCGATGGAGCAGAGGATGGAAGAGAGCATGTAGGCCCTCATCTTGACCTTCTTGGTGTTAAGTCCCATCATTGCCGCCGAAACCTCGCTTCCGCCGATAGCATAGAAGGAACGGCCAAGTTTTGTATGCCGCAGCATGATGAATGTAAAAACAAGCACAAGCAGCGCGATCACTACACTGGGACGGATATAAGGCGTCATATATTTGCCCTTATTGTTGATATATCCGCCGAACGGAATATTGATCTTAGCGTTAGCCCAGGCATAGAAGAGCGCGCTGGTCTGCTGTGTGATGGAAACCTGCTCTGTACAGATAACAGCAGTCATGCCGCGGCAGAAGAACATGCCGGCCATGGTAACTATGAAGGGCTGGATCTGCAGATAACCTACAAGGAAGCCCTGGAAACACCCGAACGCAATGCCGATAACAAGCACCAGAAGGACCATGACAACTGCATTCATTCCCGAGCGCATTCCAACCGCCAGGATCATACAGTCCATAGCAATAAGTGCGCCTACCGAAATATCAATACCGGCCGTCAGCATAACGATGGTCAGCCCGCAGGTGACACAGATAAGTCCGGCATTGGTGATCAGGATGTTGAGGAAGGTCTGCAGATGCGAAAAACCTTTATGGCCGTAGGCAATGCAGCCGCCCGCATAAAGAACTACGAACAGGGCTATGGTGATCAGCAGAAGAATGGTATGCCCGTTAAGTCTCTTTTTAGTCTGCATTTATGCCACCCCCTTTGACTGCTTTGCAAGGTTTCTCTTCTTAAACCAGGCCTTAACAGGCTCGGACTGGATAGAGACGATTATGATAACTATGATGGCCTTGAAAACCGGAGCCTGAGTGGAAGCAACACCCAAAGCATAAAGCGTTGTGGTGATAGCCTGAATTGTGTAAGCGCCGATTATCGAGCCTGCAAGGTTGAACTTGCCGCCGCCCAGTGAGTTGCCGCCGAGGGCTACCGCGAGGATGGCATCCATCTCAAAATAAAGTCCGATATTGTTCGAATCTGCCGAAGTAATTCTTGAAGAAGCAACTATTCCGGAAATACCTGCAAACAAACCGCAGAGTGTATAAGTGAGGAAAATGATCCTCTTGGAATTAAGGCCCGCGATACGGCTGGCCTTGTCGTTGATACCGACCGACTGAATATACATTCCAAGAGCGGTTTTCTTAAGAAGGATAGCGATAACCGCAATGCATATCGCCGCGATTATAACAGGGCTCGGCACTACGCCAAGATAGCTTCCGAAAATACCGAAGGTGCCATTACGCACATAAACGATAAGGTCATTGCAGAGCAGTAGGCCGATAGCCCTTGCCGCGGAAAACAGTATCAGCGTGGCGACCATGGGCTGAATATGGAAATACGCGACCAGCGTTCCATTAAACATACCGCATACAACACCAAGCAGGATACCTGCCAGAACGCCCACAAACAGGGGCCTTGCAAGTGTAGTTGTTGAAGACACCCCGTAGCCTGCCAGCAGCATGCAGCAGAAGCTTGCACAGAGGCTCATTACAGAGCCGACCGAAATATCGGTTCCGGCGGAAGAGGATACAACAAGGGTCATGCCGATGGCAAGAATTGCAACCTCACTGCCGCGGTTAAGGATATCGATGATACGCCCGTAGAGAATAGTGCCGTTTCCGGTGGTCTCTCTCAGGGTGATCATAAAGAATGAAAACGGGTTAGCCCCGATATATACATCATGTATGATATTGACCGCCATCACCAGAATAAGGCTCAGGACCGGCAGAAACAGCGGCCAGGCTTTGATTCTTGACCATAATGATTTATTCATGAGCCTCACCTCCCGCTATAGCTTTCATGACATTTTCCTGTGTAAGATCATGATCAAGCTCGCCTACCTTCTGGCCGTCACGCATGATTGCCATACGGTTGCAGGTACGCAGCATCTCGGCTATCTCGGACGAGATGAACAGGATGCTCTTGCCTTCACCGGCAAGCTTCACAATGAGCTTCTGGATCTCCGACTTGGTACCTACGTCGATGCCTCGGGTAGGTTCGTCAAGGATAAGGAAATCAGGATCAGTCGCCAGCCATCTGGCCAGGATGACCTTCTGCTGATTGCCGCCGGACAGCTGCTTTATAAGTGTTTCACGGTTGGCAGTCTTAATCTGTACAAGGTCAATGTAGCGGTCGGCGATCTCTTCCTGTTTGGCCCTCGACAGCTGGCGGAACATTCCGCGCTTTGCCTGCAGAGCCAGAATGATGTTCTCACGCACCGAAAGATCTCCGATGATGCCTTCTGCTTTACGGTCATCCGGGAGCATGCCCATGCCAAGGTTCATGGCATCGATGGGCTGGTTGATCTTAGCCGGTTTTCCATCGACCGTAAGGGAACCGGTGTTTGCCTTGTCGGCGCCGTATATCGTCCTGGCAAGTTCGCTTCGTCCGGATCCGAGGAGTCCTGCGATGCCAACCACCTCGCCTTTGTGAATATCAAGGTCAAAGGGCTTTACGGTACCGGTGTGAGACAGGCCTTTGGCCGAAATCTCAAGCGGATTTCCCCTTACATCATCGGCGCTTTCCTTCTGGATCTCGGCCAGATCGTCAAGGTTCTTGCCCATCATAGCGGCAACCAGCTTGACTCTTGGAAGATCGGCGATAGGATATTCACCAACGAGCTTTCCGTCTCTCAGAACTGTGATGCGGTCGCAAACAGCATAAACCTGCTCAAGGAAATGAGTGACGAAAACGATGCCGACACCCTGGTCACGAAGCTTTCTCATAAGAACAAAAAGCTTCTCGACCTCTTCATCATCGAGGGAGGATGTGGGCTCATCGAGTATAAGGACTTTACATTCCATATCTACAGCCCTGGCTATTGCCACCATCTGCTGGATAGCCAGAGAATAATTTTCGAGATTCTGGGTAACATCAACCGAAATGCCGAGATCGTCCATTATCTTCTGCGAACGTACATTGTAGGACTTGCGGTCGATGGTATGAAATTTCGTCATCGGTTCGCGCCCGATGAACAGGTTTTCAGCAACAGAAAGATTGGGGCAGAGGTTGACCTCCTGATAAACTGTAGAAATGCCGACGCTCTGCGCGTCTCTTGTAGAGTGGTTTTTTACCGGCCCTGAAATACCGTCGATATGTATTTCACCGGCTTCAAAGTCATTGATTCCGGTCAGGCACTTGATCAGTGTGGATTTTCCGGCGCCGTTTTCACCCATCAGCGCATGTATCTCGCCTTTTCGAAGAGTGAAATCCACATTCTCCAGCGCCTTGACGCCGGGGAAAGTCATGGTAATGCCCCGGGCTGTCAAAACTACATTGCCTTCCATATATGCTCCTTTCCCCTGACAAAACAGAAGGTTCCTGGACTTTTTCAGGAACCTTCTGCTTTTTGTCGGTTTAAGCCTGCGTAACTATATCGCGTTTGCGGCAATCAATACTGACAATTAATACTGAGCTTCGATAACCTCGTCGGTAACCTCGGTCATTTCCTGAGCTTCTCCGTCGATCTCAAAGTCTACGATCTGATCTGCCAGTGCATACCAGTGCTCAACCATGTATACTTCTGATTCGGGTTCTTCGCCGGCTGCCAGTGTCTGGATAACTTCCTCAACAAACGGAGCTGCAAGCGGGTTGCACTCGAAGTCAGCTGTGATCTTTCCGGCCTTTACATCTTCAAGACCTGCGGTGCAGGCGTCGAAGGAGATAAGGATTACATCGTTTCCGGGGCCATAGGTAACGCCTGCGTTGTCCATAGCGGTCATAGCGCCGAATGCTTCGTTATCATTCTGGCATACAACAACGTTGAACTGTCCTTCATAGGACTTGCAGTAGTTCTCCATAACTTCCTGGCCGCCAGCCTCGGTGAAGTCACCGGTCTGCTCGTCGATAACATTCCAGCCATATTTCTCAGCTACTTCGTTGAAGCCGTCGCTGCGTCCGATCTGAGCGGAAGCGCCTGTTGTTCCGGAGATAACCAGAGCGTTGATCTCTTCGATTCCCTGAGCGTCTGCATAAGCTTTCAGCCATTCGCCTGCTGCAAGGCCTTCTGTCTTGAAGTTGGAGCCTACCCATGCAGCATATTTGTCGGAGTCATCGATTGTACGGTCGATAACGATAACCGGGATGCCGGCCTCGTCGCACTCGGTAAGAACTGTGTCCCATCCGGTAGCGATGATCGGGTCGATGATGATGTAGTCAACATCCTGCTCGATGAAGGAACGAACAGCTTCTTTCTGAGCTGCTTCATCATTGTCGCAGTCAACAAAGCTTAAGTCATATCCGTTTTCCTCTGAGAAAACATCCTGGCAGGATTTGGTGGAAGCGGTACGCCAGTCACTCTCATGTCCAACCTGTGCGAAACCAACCTTGATCAGTTCATCCTCTGCCATAACGCTTGATACCGGCATAATAGCTGCTGCCATAGCTGCTGCAAGAACAGGAACAAGAACTTTTTTATTCATAACTGCCTCCTTAAAATTTGTTTATCTGCCGTCTTTCATCTTTGCGGCATTCTTTTAACTTACGACTTTGATTATATAAAAAGAGGGAAGAAAACACCATGTGTTCCCTTCCCGAAATGGTTGTATTTTTTCCCTTTTTCCAGAATCTGTGCAGAAAAAGTTGAATAATTTACCGCCTGAGTTTGGATTTTTATCATCCGGCTGATCATCGGACTTCCGAATCAATGACTATCTTCCTGATTCATACCTGCCATCCTGGCTCTGGTTCTTTACTGGTATAATGATCTCCACCAGAGTTCCTTCCCCGTAGGTGCTCTGAAATACCATCCCCGCCGATTCGCCATAATTAAGCCTCAGGCGTTCTGCGACATTAGAAAGTCCGAAGCTTTCATTTTCTTTCCTTGCAGGCTCCATACCGTCGACGGTGCGGACCAGCCCGGTAAGCTTTTCAGGAGTCATCCCGATGCCGGTATCCTTTATCCTTATTACAAGGCTTTCGCCTTCCCGGCTGACCGTTATGGAAATGTGTCCTCCGCCGCGCTTGTTCTTGATGCCGTGATAAATGGCGTTCTCGACCACGGGCTGGAGCGTCATCTTAAGGATGCGGTATTCATCGCAGGCCGGGTCGGCATCGATGCTGTAGGTCAGCATGTCGCGGTAGCGGAATTGTTGTATCTCAAGATAAGAACGTATGTGCAGTATCTCCTCCCGGATGGTGATCTCGTCACGCCCGCCCGAAAGAGAGGTGCGGAAGAAGGTGGAAAGAGAAGAAGCGATGCCTTCAACATCCTCCTTCCGGTCATCCTCGGCAAGCCAGACTATATTGTCCAGGGTATTGTACAGGAAATGCGGGTTGATCTGCGCCTGCAGAAGCTTGAGTTCAAGATTCCTTGCATTGACCTGTTCCTGCCGGTTTCGTTCAACGAGCTCCCCAATACGTTCCGCCATGCTGTTGAAGCCGGCGCCCAGTATCTGAACCTCCGGGCTGCCTTCCTCTGCTGCGCGGACGCTGAAATTACCCTGTCCAAGCTGCGCGGCTGTTGCCACAAGGCTGGTGATGGGCTTTGTAATACTGCGGGAAAAAAGGCTTGAGAGCAGGAAGCACACTACAAGCAGAATGACGGCCGCTGCGAGGGAAAACTGTGTCAGCAGAGCCGTCCGGTGGTCTATCTCCCGGCGTATATTGTCCATACTCTGTGATTCGTGATAGATATACTGCGAAATCCTGTCCTGTATCATCTCGGTCAGTACCCGTATATCCATGTCGAGACGTTCCATGTTTTCATCATAGGAGCCTGTCGCTTTTACCGTACTGCTGATATCATTGACCCTTTTGTGCAGAGTGATAAGGAGCTTCGTCGCTCCCTTCACAACCTCAAGGGCATCAGGCGAGATGGTAGAAGCGCGGAGACGCTCGAATGCCTCTTCAGCCTCCCTGATCATCTCATCCGGATTAGTCATTCCCAGCTCGTTTTTAACCTCGTATTTGGAGAGGGAATGAGCCACCATCATATACATAACAGAGTCCATATCCTCCTTGAACACAAGGTTGAACTCGTTGACCGCTGTAATATTCCGCACGATAGTGTCATAGGAGCTGGAGATCTGGTTTATACTGAACAGAAGATAAACGGAAAGAGCCAGAAACGGGATGATCAGTATGGATGAGAGCAGATAAAGACGCATCCTCAGAGACATTCCGCGCCTTCTCTCTCTCTGCGAACCGGGTTTATTCATTTTCGCCCTTTCCTCTCATACGGTATTCCCTTGGGGACATACCCTGCAGTTTTTTGAAGGTGGCGCTGAAATAGTGCGGATCCTTGTAGCCGGACTGATAAGCTATCTCAGAAGAGCGGAGGTCAGTGCTCATGAGGAGCTCCTTGGCGCGGTCCATCCGTTTTCCGATCAGATATTCTATGAACGGCATCCCCATTTCGCGTGAAAACAGCGCCGAAAAACGGTTGGGGGAAAGCCCTGCCGCGGCGGCCGCCGCATTCAGCGACATGTCCTCATCGGCAAAATGTTCATCAATATAGTCCACCGCTTCCTTCAATATCTGGACCCCACGGCGTGACGAACTGCTGTCGCGAACCTGGATCACTTCTTTCAGATATCTTGTCAGATAGGCTTTTGCATCACCGGCTGTCTTCAAATTCGCCATGACCGTGTTGATATCACCGCATACATCATTTATCCCGGAAGGATCCTTTCCAAGTTCCTTCAGAAATCTCGCCATCGCAAAGAAACCATCCATGGTAATATAGCTGAGGAACATCACTGACCGGGTGTTGTCCTCGCCCACAGAGGAAAAAAGATCCTCCATAAAGTCATCTGCTTCCTGCAGAGTACCGGTCCGGAGAAAACTTTCCCAGGCATTCCGGAGGCTCTCATTCTGAAGGGCAGTTTCGGCATCTATATGTACGGAGTTATTCAGCGGATCCTTAGCATATATAAGGGCCGGATCTTTGCCATATATAAGAAGCGGGTCTTTGCCCTTCGCAAGGCTCTGATCTTTGCCCTGCATAAAAAGCGGGTCTTTGCCCTCCGTAAGAAGCGTATCCTTGCCCTGTACAGGAAGTGTATCTTTGCCCTGCATAAGGAGCAGGCTCCTGTCCTGCAGGAGGTCATGGATTGGAATGTCACTGCCTATCATGCGGTTAGGCGGCAGGAAAAACCGGTATGAGGAAGCCCGGTTGGCTTCGTGCCACGAAACCTGTATCTCGCTCATATGGGTGACAGGCCTGCCTGTACTGATAAAAAACGGCTGGCTTCCCGATGATTCAGATGAATAAGTAATCCTGCCGCAGATCTCCTCGCGCATTTTGTCGAGCTCCTCCGCCGATTTTGCCGACAGAAGGATGGCGCGGCTGTCCACGCTGTGTTCAAACAGAAAGCACCCCGTGATCTCCTCCTCCAGCGAATCCAGGGCATTCTCCATCAGACGCTGGTAATTGAGGTCCGATGCATACTGGATATACAATAGAAGCATCTGATAATAAGGAGCCTGAAGGCGCAGGCCGGTCTCCTCCGCAAGGGACAGCAGCTGATGTGAAGAGTACTCGCCCGATATCAGTGAACGGAAGAATTTTCTCCTCCGGTGGGCTTCCTTTTCCTTTTCTTCCTCCTGCATAAGGTCCAGATGCTCCTGACGGTTCTTTTTTTCCTCTTCAACCGTATTCCTGAGACGCCTTATCACTTCTTTAAGTTCCTTCGGAGTGATAGGCTTGACAAGATATTCAGTCACTCCGATGCGGAGAGCATCCTGCGCATAGCGGAATTCGGTATATCCTGAAAGAATTACGATTTTTGTCTCGGGAAGCTCTGACCTTATAAGGCGGGAGAGCTGCAGTCCGTCCATGAAAGGCATCTTGATATCCGTAATGACAATGTCCGGGCGCTGTTCCAGAATAAGCGGCCAGGCAAGTTCCCCGTCCCCTGCCTCACCGCAGAACTCTATACCTTCCTCTTCCCAGTGTATATGGCGGCGGATACCTTCGCGCATGGCGATCTCATCCTCCACAAGAAATAGTTTTACCATAGTATCTCCTTGATATGCCGGCACCATCTTTTCAGATATTGCCTGCTTCTGCATTGACAGTTCCCTCCAGGCTGCTGCTTTAATACTCTCTGCCTCCGATAAGCTCCTTCGTAACAAGAGTCACCGGATATTCTTCTCCGGCAGCCTCAACCGACGTAAGGCCATCAACCGCCGAGAACTGTTCCTCCGGTACATAATTTCTGAACTGCAGAGTCTCTCCTTTTTCCAGTTGATCGATCATCTGTACAAGGCGCGGCCCGTACAGAGGCATACATTCAGTGTCAACTGCAATCTCGCCCCTGAGAGTACGTTCCATAGCGCTGCGGGCTGCGTCAAAGGAAAGGATCAGTATTTCACCGTTTTTTATATCTGTTCCCGGAGTCATTCCTGCTTCATGTATCGCCTCGATCGCCCCATATGCCATATTGTCGTTTTCACAATAGACCACCTGGATACGGCTGCCATACTTATCAAGCATCTGCGCCATGATCTCCTTACCCTTGGCAGTGGTGAATTCGCCGGGCTGCTGGTCGATGAGATTCCAGTCAGGGTGGTCATCTATGGCATCCATGAGGGCCGCCGTCCGGCCTATCTGCGCGGAGGAGCCGATAGTTCCCTGAAGATGAAGTATGTTCAGCGGCTGATCATACTTCTGTTTCTCAAGAAAGGCAGAGAGCCACGCACAGGCTCTGTCGCCCTCGAGACGGAAATCCGAACCGATCCATGCAGTGTAAGCACCGGGTTCTTTTACGTCGACCTCACGGTCGAAGACAATGACAGGGATGCCTGCCTCGCGTGCCTCGCTGAGCGAAGCATCCCAGCCGGATTCCATGATGGGATCAAGCAGAATATAATCAACCCCGAGGCTTATGAATTCGCGCATGGCCTTGACCTGCTTCTCGGGCTTCTGCTGCGCGTCATTCACCAGCAGGTAATAACCGTTGTCAGCCGAAAAAGCCTCGTCAAGCGACCTGTTGCAGGCTATCCGCCAGTCCGACTCTGACCCTATTTTTACATATCCTACCGTAATGTTATTTCCCGGAACAGATACAGGTTCCTCCTTAGGCTCTCTGCAGCCGGAAAGAGCAGCCGCAAACACAGCGATTATCAACAGCAAAAACAGCCGCAGACGGCTTCTTAATATGCGTACTGCAAGGCGTAAGCCGGTACAACCCCGGGTATCGAATAAAAACGACATGAAACTGTTCATGCAAAGCCTTCCTTAAAATTCTGATATTATTACAGCATGGAAACATTATGTATAACTCCCACACAGGCCGGAAATCATAATAAATCCCGGCAGGGGACTGCTTCTCAAAAGCTGCCAGCTTCCGGCAGATGTCCGGACTGTTCTGAGTATCTCTATCATTATATCATTTATTATGATTCATTTCCATATGCTGATATAAAGAGTTGCTGTTCACGGCCGTAATGAATAAACACAATAAATTATGTTAACAAACTGTAGATTTTTAGCTGACAACATGGTATATTATTAGTAATGCATAGTTACTATAAGGAGTTTAATAATGGATTTTCACAGTTTTTATACAGGCACTGAATTTGAAGCCTACGAATTTCTTGGCGCGCATGTGGTCGAAAAAGGGGTTGTTTTCCGCACATACGCCCCTTCAGCCGCCCATGTGGCAGTTATCGGGGAATTCAACGGCTGGACAGACTTTGGCATGCATCGCATTCATGACGGACAGTTCTGGGAATGCTATATCGAAAATGCCTGCCATGGACAGATGTACAAATACCGCATTTACCGTCCCGACGGCGGATATATCGACCACGCAGACCCATATGCCTTCTATTCCGAACTGCGTCCGGCTACGGCTTCAATCATATATGACATGAAGCGTTATAATTTCAACGATATTGAATTTATGACAAAGCGTGACGATTTCAAAAACAGGCCGCTCAACATATACGAACTGAATCTCGGCTCATGGAGGCGCAAGGACGGAGGAGAGCCCGAAGGCGACTGGGAGGAGCCGACCGATGCAGCCCCGGGCTGGTACCGCTACGAGGAGACTGCGGACATGCTCATCCCGTATCTCCTTGAAAATCATTACAACTGTGTTGAGTTTATGCCGCTTGCCGAGTATCCCGCCGATGAGTCCTGGGGGTATCAGGGCACAGGGTTTTTCAGCGCCACATCGCGCTACGGGACGCCGGAAGGGCTGAGAACACTGATAGACCGGCTTCACCAGAACAACATAGCCGTGATTCTTGATATAGTCACAGTACACTTCGCCGCAAATGACTACAGCCTGATGAATTTTGACGGCACAGCCCTGTACGAATATCCCAACTCAGCTGTGGGCTACAGTGAGTGGGGCACCTGCAACTTTATGCACTCCCGTGGAGATGTGCGCTCATTCCTCGCATCTGCATGCGATTTCTGGCTCAGCCGGTACCATTTCGACGGCCTCCGTTTTGATGCGGTCGGAAACCTGATCTACTGGCAGGGGGACCAGGGAAGAGGTGAAAATCTCGAAGCTATCAATTTCCTCCGGACGATAAATCAGGGACTCCACGCGCGGCATCCCGGCATAATGCTCATCGCCGAGGATTCAACGGCCTATCCCGGAGTTACCGCCGACGTATCCTCGGGAGGCCTCGGCTTTGACTACAAGTGGGACCTGGGCTGGATGAACGACACCCTGTCATACTTCCAGGAATGGCCGGAACGGCGTACATCCGTATACCACAAGCTGACCTTCTCAATGCAGTATTATTATAATGAAAGATTTCTTCTTCCGCTGTCCCACGATGAGGTAGTACACGGAAAGGCGACTATACTCCAGAAAATGTCCGGCGATTATGAAGGCAAGTTCCCGCAGGCCCGGGCAATGTACCTTTATATGTACCTGCATCCCGGAAAGAAGCTCAACTTCATGGGAAATGAGGTGGGGCAGCTCAGAGAGTGGAACGAAAAGAGAGAGCAGGACTGGTTCATAACAAGATATCCTCTGCATGACAGCTTTCACACCTTCATGGTTGACCTGAACAGGCTGTACGAAGAGCATCCGTCACTCTGGAAGCATGACTATGACAGGTACGGCTTTGAGTGGATAGACGCGAACCAGGAGATCAAGAACGTGTACGTGTTCCGCCGCAGGTCCGAGGAGGAAAGCATCCTGTGCATCTTCAATTTCTCCGAGTTTCCGCAAGTCTACGATTTCAGACCGGGCTGGGACGGCGTGTGGACAGTCCTCATGGACACTGATCTCACAAAATATTCCGGAGAAACAGAGGCGGAAGAGCTTGCCCCGCTCAGGATACATGCGGATGAGGCAGGCACAATTACCCTGCAGCCGTTTTCAGGAAGATGCTATCTGGAACGCAGCATGGAGGACGCTGATAAAGAAAACGCCGGTATAAAAAACTCATGCAATGAAGATGCCGGTATAGAAAACTCAGGCAATGAAGAAACCGGAAAAGTAAGCTCCGGTAATGAGAACGCAGGCGATGGTAATACCGTCATGTCAGGCGGTGATATATGATGGAAAGGTCAGGCTTCAACAATGCAACGCTGAAATTCCAGAACCGGGGGCTGGTACTGCGTCTTGTAACCACCGGAGAATGCGCATCCCGCATCGATGTGTCAAAGCAGACCGGGCTTTCCAAGATGGCAGCGACAAATATCATTGCAGGTTTTATCGAAGAGAATATCCTGGAAGAGCGTGAAACCATCCAGGTCAAGGGAAAAGGCAGGAATCCGATCTGGCTCGGTCTGTCACCGAAAGCACCGCGCATTGTAGGAGTATATGTCGGCACCCGTGACTGTACGGTCGTGCTTGCAGACATGCACCTTCAGATACTGGCGAGGGCAGGCTTTGCCATATCACAGGAGAACCACAGCAGCCTTACAGATACGATGTGCCGGTACATAGACAGGATCCTGAAAAAAACATCAGGTGAAAAGATATGGGGAATTTCTGTGAGCACCGTGGGAGCCGTGGATATTCAAAAAGGCACAATAAAGAATCCTCTTGACCTTTATGGACCGGAAGAGATCCCCGTGGTACAGATCCTGAAGGAAAAATACAACCTGCCGGTAATGCTGGAGACCCGTTATAATGGCGCGGCTCTGGCTGAAAAGCTCTACGGAAACGCAAAGGACGTCGAGAACTTTCTGTTCTGCGGAATATGTGAAGAGGTGGGTTCAGGACTGGTCATCGGGGGAACTACGGGAAGCGTTTACGGGATGACCGGCAACCTCGGACACACAAGCATCGAGGTAAAAGGCCGTCAGTGCAAGTGCGGACGCCGTGGATGTCTCACAATGTATGCTTCAACCCCGGTAATCCGGGCAAAATACAGAAAAGCGGCATCAGAGGAGCTGCCTTTCCGGGAAATCTGCAGGAATGCCGAGAAGGGAGAGGAGAATGCAGCGGCCATTCTGGACGGCATGACAGAAAGGCTCGCAAGCGGGCTTATTAATGCCGCAAATCTGTTTACGCCGCAAAAGATCCTGTTAGGCTTTGATGCCTGCTGTCTTCCGGCAAAGTATATCTCACGGCTCGAAACACTGATCAACGAAGAAAGCCTGTCCGGAGAACCGGTTCCGGTCCAGAAATCCTCACTTGGCAGGAACGCCGGGATTAAGGGGTGCGCGTCAAAGCTGCTTATGAGTGTGTTCGACGGGACACTTCTTTAAAGGATAAAACCTTACGCCATATGTACAGAAATACCTGTTGTCACATATGCAGTGCGCCATGCTCAAAGATATGCTGTACATCCGGCGCTTTCTAAAAAATCAGTTTATTTCTTTTTTATAGTTTTTTTATAAAATGAACAAACTATGAACACATTTGAGGAATATGATATATACATCTTAAGAGAAAGCAAACCTCTTAAGAAAACTCTTTCCTTTCCCTAAATATGTAAAACATTAACCACTTATTTCCAGGCGAGAAAGCCGGAAAGGGTGGTTTTTGTTTTTTATTCGTGTTATAATGCCAATGTTTTAAGTATAAGACTGTATTAAGGAGGTGACAGAGATGCCTTTTGTTGTTTTTGCGGATGGAAGTGCCAATCTTCCCAAAAAACTCCTTAACGGGATAACACTGCTGCCATGTGAATACACAATTGACGGAAAAGCACAGATATATTGGGGAGATGTCGATCATTTTGAAGGTCATATCTTTTACGAGGGCTTGAGAAACGGCAGAGAAATACGTACAAGCCTTCTCAATACCCAGCTGTTCCTGGATCACTTTACCCCGGTGCTTGAAGAAGGCAAGGATATAATCTACATTTCAATGAGCTCCGGTATAAGCGGTACTTATAATGCAGCAATAGCAGCTGTGAATGAGCTGAATGAAGAGTATCCGGATCGTTTCATACATATAGTTGATTCAAAAGGCTGCGGATTCGGCAACGGACTGCTTGCAGTAAAAGCGGCTCAGCTTTCGGCAAAAGGGACTGATGTCCGGGAAGCTGCAAAGATCATTGATGAAGAGGTTTTTCATACATGCCAGTATTTTACCGTGGATGATCTCAATTTCCTGAAAAGGACAGGCCGTGTCAGCGGTGTCAGTGCTGTAATTGGGACCATGCTGAACATCAAGCCCATACTTTACGGTGACAGCACAGGACACATCATTTCCTGCGGCAAGGTAAGGGGGCGGAAAAAAGCGATCGATGCGCTTGCCGCCAAATATAAAGAAAAACAGATCCACAACAGCTTCATCTGCATTTCCCACGGGGACTGCATTGAAGATGCCAGGACCCTCGCCAGGATGATCCACAAGATAACGCCTGAGGTCAAGATCGTCATAAGCCAGCACGAGCCTTTCTCCGGCGCGCATGTAGGCCCCGGGATGCTGGCGGTGTTCTTCCGCGGAAGAGAAAGATAAAAAATGAAAAATGAAAGAGCATTGCCTGACCTTCTGCATGAGTGGATAATCAGGCTTTTACAAAAAGGATGATGCGCCCTTTGATATCAGCAGACCTGGCGGATGCCGGGGCTGTGCACTGAAAACTACAGGAACAGCCGGCATCCGCCCGGCAAGAGAACAAAAAAACAGATTGGAGAAACCAGAAGATGGAAAGAAAAAACGCGTGGCTCGGTTATACGGCAGAGGATGAGAAAAAGCTTGAAGAGACTGCCGCAAAGTACATAGATTTCCTCAACCATGGCAAGACTGAAAGAGAATGCGTGAGCGAGATCATACGACAGGCGCAGGCCTGCGGTTACAGGAACCTTGATGATGTGATCAGAAACAAAGAAGAACTGAAGCCGGGCGACAAAGTATATGCAGCCTCAATGAAAAAGATCATAGCCCTTTTCCAGATAGGAAAAAAGGACATCACCGAAGGTATGAACATCCTTTGCGCCCACATTGATTCCCCCCGACTTGATATAAAGCAGAACCCCGTATACGAGGATACGCAGCTTGCATATCTGGACACCCACTACTACGGCGGAGTCAAAAAATACCAGTGGGTAGCCCTCCCTCTTGCAATCCACGGAGTAGTCGCCAAAAAGGACGGCTCAGTGGTTGAAGTAACGATAGGAGAGGATGAGTCTGATCCGGTTGTATATATCACCGACCTTCTCATCCATCTTTCAGCAAAACAGATGCAGAAAAAGGCGTCCGAAGTCATTGAAGGCGAGGAACTGGATATCCTGATAGGCAGCCGCCCGCTTGCAGATATTTCAGATGACAGCAAAAAGAAAGAAGCAGTAAAGGAAAACGTCCTGAAGCTTCTGAACGATAAATACGGCATCGAAGAAGAGGACTTCCTCTCGGCAGAGCTTGAGGTAGTACCCGCGGGAAAAGCAAGAGAGTGCGGCCTGGACCGCAGCATGGTCATGGGCTACGGCCAGGATGACCGCGTATGCGCCTACACATCACTCCTGGCGCTGCTCCAGCAGGAAGAAACACCTGAAACAACAGGCTGCTGCCTGCTGGTCGACAAGGAAGAGATAGGCTCTGTCGGGGCCACCGGCATGCAGTCAAGATTTTTTGAAAACACCACCGCGGAACTCCTCGACCGCCTCGGAAGCTTTTCAGACATAGCACTGCGCCGTACCCTCAAAAACAGCAGCATGCTCTCTTCTGACGTAAGCGCAGGCTACGACCCGATGTTCGCAGAAGTATTTGAAAAGAAAAACTGCGCATACCTGGGCAGAGGAATAGTTCTCAACAAATTTACAGGTGCAAGAGGAAAGTCAGGCTCCAACGATGCCAATGCAGAATATATAGCAGGCATCCGCAGGATATTTGACGACAGCGGCGTAGCCTTCCAGACAGCCGAGCTTGGAAAAGTAGACGTCGGAGGCGGCGGCACCATAGCCTACATAGCAGCCCTTTACGGAATGAACGTTATAGACAGCGGCGTAGCCGTGCTCAGCATGCACGCCCCCTGGGAAGTAACAAGCAAAGCCGACATATACGAAGCACTCAAAGCATACGCAGCATTCCTGAAGGCATAAATAAGACAGGGGACGGTTCTGTGTCTTAAGACACAGAACCGTCCCAATGTCATTAAGATAAAATTCATGCGTATCTGTTCAGAACCCGTCCTGAACAGATACGCAACGGGCGATGCTCCGCATGCAAAATCGCCCGTTGCCTGCTAAATCTACGTTTTTGTACGCCCTCAGCAGCAAGTGCTTCGGGCTGTTCTGAACAGTTACATTCATTCTTTCTTACAATACCGTGAAAAATCAAACTGTCCTGGAGGCATTGTCGGCCTGACTAAAAGACATTGGAACCGTCCCCTGTCTTATAAATGGTCATGTTTAGGCCTTATTGTCATCCATTTATCATTATGATATACTGAGGACAATCGGAAAAAACTGATACTTAAGGCTTAAGACGTGCAAAACGTTGCTGAATACAGATTGCATATGGAGGTGAGCTTTCATGGCAGACCGTATTGTAGAAGGCCTCTGGGACTGTCCTTATTGTGGGACTAAAGCTATAGGCGGACTTACCAAGAGTTGTCCCTGCTGCGGGCATCCACAGGACAGCGGGACAAAATTTTACCTTGGAAAAAAGAAAAAGTATCTTGAGGCCTCGCTCTCCGCACAGTATGGACAGGGGCCGGACTGGATATGCCCTTACTGCGGAAGCCTTAACCGTATAAGGTTCAAGTACTGCTCCGGATGCGGTGCCCCGAAGGACTCCTCCGAAGACGATTACTTCAGCATAAAAGCCAGGGCGGAACAGGCTTCCTCCGGCAGCAGCAACGGAAACACAAATGGAAATGTCCTTGAAAACGGGCATGACAAAGCCGGAGGAAAAGAAAACAGAAAAGCTGACAGAAAAGCACGGGAAGAAGCAAGAGCAGCCGATAGAGAGCGCAGAAAAGCTGCCTTCAAAAAAAGGCTTCCTTTTATCCTGGCCGGACTGCTTGCCTTCTTTGCAATCCTGCTGTTCATCTTCTGGCCAAGGAACTATAAGGCCGAGGTTTCAGGCACAGCCTGGGCGCGTGAGATCGACATAGAAGCCTACAGAACAGTGCAGGAATCCGACTGGACGGTTCCATCCGGCGGGCGTGTTTATGATGAAAAAACGGAGATTCATCACTACCGGGATGTGCTTGACCACTATGTAACCAGAACAAGGCAGGTATCAGAACAGGTCTATGACGGTGAAGACACGCACACCTCCTACACAGACAACGGTGACGGAACATTTACCGAAAGTACTTACAGCACGCCCCGTTACAGAACAGAGTATCACACAGAAACCTACGAAGAGCCCGTTTACCGAAGCGAACCGGTCTACGCGACCAAATACTATTACGATATAGATAAATGGATAGTAGACCGGGAAGAAAAAAGCGAAGGAGCCGACAACGAACCCTACTGGCCCGAATACACACTCGCAGAAAACGAAAGAACCGGCTATATCGGAGAAGCATATATCCTCGCCGTCCGTGTAAAGGACAAAGTTTACAGAACAAGCCTGCCTCTCGAATGGTGGGAACCCTTCCACAAAGGAGACAAAGTAGAAGTAACAGTACCTGCCGGAAAAATAACAAACGTGAATGGACAGGAAGTAGACTAAGACCGGGGACGGTTCTCTGTCTTATTAAGACAGAGAACCGTCCCATCCTCTTAAAAAACAAAAAAATATGTTGACAAAGGGAAACTGAGAGAGTATACTATATTTTGTTGCGAAGGAGAATATCTCCTGACAACGTGTGCGTTTAGCTCAGCTGGATAGAGCGTTTGGCTACGGACCAAAAGGCCGGGGGTTCGAATCCTCTAACGCACGTGGGTTTTAAAGGTGCCGGAAGCCTTGATTTATAAGGCTTCCGGCGCTTTTTGTGCATTTTAACTATTGACGATTTTGGGGTGCTTTTCACCGGTTTTGGGGTGCATACCCCCTGTGGGTATTTTGACGCGGCTAAATGCATTATCTATAAGCTCCTGGCGCTCATTATCGCTAAGGGGATCATAGATGTATCCGAGTGTTGTCTGCAGGCTTGAATGCCCTAAATACTCTCGTATACGATCTATCGGGAACCCTGCAGATGTCATCAGACTTGCAGGCATTAGCCGTAATAGTTATTATAAATATAAAAAGGAGATGAGGGAAGCTGAAGCAATAGAACAAGAACCCTGAACCGAAAATTGCCTATATCCTTTTAAAATTTATGCCTAAGCCATAGAGAACCTATGTCTTGGGCATAATTACTTTTCCAAAAAATCTTAAAAGGTTAAAATATAGTACAGATGCAGCTTCATAACGGCTTTTCTAATACTTATTTTTTGGTATAGTGATAATTAACAAATAATAAGAGGTGAGACATGCGCTGGAGCAAATTTAAAGACAGGGATAGGAGTTATAAATTATGAAGAAAGATGAGATCGTACTATTTGAAACTAAGGATAAGGCAGTATCCCTATCGGTTCATCTTCAGGAAGAAACTGTATGGTTATCACAATCCCAGATGATAGATTTGTTTGGACGTGATCAATCAGTAATATCACGACACATCAATAATGCATTTAAGGAAGAACTTGATAAAAAAAGCAATATGCATTTTTTGCATATTGCAAATTCAGACAGACCAGTTGCTGTATATAGCCTGGATGTCATCATTTCAGTAGGATACAGGGTTAAGTCTCAGCGAGGCGTAGAGTTCAGAAAATGGGCCAATACTGTATTGAAAGACTACATTCTAAGAGGATATGCAGTCAATGAAATCAGAATGAGACAGTTGGGTGAAGCTGTGCGTCTCATGAGACGCACGCAGGAGGCGCTTGACAGCAGGCAGGTACTTAACGTGGTTGAACGCTACAGCATGGCTTTGGATCTGCTGGATGCATACGACCATCAAAATATGCAGCGACCAAAAGGATCTTTGTCTGCTTATGTTCTAACCTACGATGAGTGTAGAACAGTCATTGATGGTATGCGTTTTGGCAATGAATCTGACTTATTCGGAAAAGAGAAGGACGATTCTTTTAAGGGAAGCATTGGAAATATCTACCAGTCCTTTGGAGGGCAGGACATTTATCCTACACTGGAAGAAAAAGCAGCAAATCTACTGTATCTCATTACCAAAAACCACAGCTTCTTCGATGGGAATAAACGAATTGCTGCGACAATATTTCTTTACTTTCTTGATCGGAACGGGATCCTTTACAGGGAGGACGGCGAGAAACTACTTGATGATTTTGTACGCTTTTACCGTATTGTCATTTGTGATGTTGGCTAAAGCTATCTTAGTCTTTGTATACTGTATGCTATCACATCTGGCCACAGGGAATCCCCCACTTTTAATGATATAAAATGCAGCTCCTTGCCCGGGCTTTTGTTAAGCTGCCTCCCCGACTTTTTATCGTCTTGTCATGATGCAAATGCAGATGCCTCTGTGGTCAACGGTCAAAGTCCGCTATGTAGGGCAATAGTCCGGGTTACAACGTTAAAGGGTGTTTTTTATGGGGAGACAGCCCCATTTTAAACTGTAATACGCTGCAACACACTGAATACGCTGTATTATACTGTAATACAGCGTCATACACAGATGTTTATAAAGAAAGGTATTTATAAAAATCACATGTTTCCGATAGTCTCTATGCATATTGAATTTGTCGTAAATTGGCAAACGCTTTAAATTGCAGCTGCTGCTCGATGGGTGTATAATGTTGATTAATGGAGAATAAGGAATAGCTGTATGAAGCCTTTTTTGCAGAAGACAGGGAATCAGGGAGGTGCCTCTGTACTTACCGCTTTTATTGAGGATCCATTATATGTGGATAAAAGTATGAGCGATCTGGATCATGGTGGTGATATTTACATGTTCGCATCAGGGGATTTTGGCGCTGCGGGAGGATATTATTTCAGAGCAACGAAAAAAGTGATCAGCGGGAACTTTGCCTATATAATCGGCGACGTTTATATATACAATTCCACTAATGGAGAGTATCGGCCGCTTATGTATTTCAGGGAAGACTGTGAAAATCACGGGGGTACGGCACTGGAAGGCTGGCAATTTGTCCAGATAGCAGTATCCTCCAACATGCTTTCTCTGACTCCATCATGATCGACCTGCATTCCTTCCCTGGATACCGATGAAATACAAGAAAAGAAATAAGAGTTTCAATATTTTTATAGGGGGGCGAGATAATGAGTGAAAAAGAACAGGTTTTACAAATAATCGAGCAATTACCTGATTATAAAATGGGAAGACTGCTTGTGTTTTTGCAAGGGATGAAAATGGATGATGATATTGAGGACGATTTGTATTGCGAAAGGCTTGTGGAGCGCTACCTTGATAATGAAGATCCTGAGAAGCATGAGACAATATCTTTAGAGAAGTTTGCTGAACAGGAAGGAATTATTCTATGAGTTATAGGATAGAGATTGAAAAACCTGCGGCTAAATTTATTTCCAAACTACCACGACAGGATAAGGAACGAGTTCTTGTTGCCATAAAAAAGTTGCCGGATGAAGGAGACATTAAAGCACTGCAGGGTAAAAGAAGTAAAGGATATAACAGACTGCGAGTTGGAAACTATAGAATTATATTTACAGTTGACCATGGACTACTGATTGTTCGTGTAGTAGATGCCGGTAATAGAGGGCAGATATATAATAAATATTAACCTTACGATTGTTCGTGAAAATTTACTAAAACTGTTGTTGACAAAAATATAGTTTGGGGTGCAGTTTGGGGTGCTTTCCGAGGAGTGCAGCTCAGAAACCTCCTTTCTATACGGGTTTAAGGCTTTTTGTCTGGCGCGATACTTTGGAGTGACTGAAATATTTTTTCTGGGTATGCAGATTGATGCAGCAGTTTTATTACAAGAGGTAAATTATCATGATGTATAAATTTATGACATTAGATGACGGGACGGAAGTTGTTCACTCTGATCCCTATGATCAGGACGGCGTTGAGACTGTAAAGGTGTACTTTGAGAAGCCCATACACGGCGATTTTGAATCTGCGGAGTGCTATTTACCTGCTTATGAATGGAAAAAAATAGATGGTTTTTCAGAAGATAAAATATCCTACTTCACAGAGTATCTTAAGTCTGTAGCTCATATTATTATCAGACTGGCCAGAGAAGGTTACAGCTGTGGTTTATGTGGCACGAGACCGGGCGACGCAACTGAAATTGATGGAAATTGAATAGTCAATGGTTAATTAAAATAATACGAAACATTAAGGAAGGGGACGGTTCTCTGTTTTAAGACAGAGAATCGTCCCCTGTTTTAAAAAAATACTTGACAACATGATATACCTCGTAATATGATGTATAGCATAACAGGAGGTAACCTATGGATATTCAATTGAAACGCGGCCTGCTGGATATATGCGTGCTTGCCGCAATAAAGAATGAAGATTCCTATGGATATAAGATAATCAAGGATATGAAGCCTTATCTGGAAATATCAGAGTCCACGCTGTATACTATCCTTAAAAGACTCGAATCGGCCGATATGCTTATCGTCCGGAGTGTGGAGCATGAAGGGCGGCTCAGAAAGTACTATCACATTACCGATCAGGGGATAGGAAGAATAGAGGAGTTTAAGGAGGACTGGAAAGAGATTCTTTCAATATACAGCTTCATAACAAGGGAGGATACCTGCCATGAGTAACATGAGTAAGGAAAGGTTTTTGGATGAGCTAAGGCAGAGGTTATCCGGGCTTCCGCAGGAGGATATAGAAGAACGGGCAGCCTTTTACAGTGAGATGATCGACGACCGCATGGAAGACGGAGTATCTGAGGCAGATGCGGTTTCAGGGATAGGATCTGTCGATTCAATAGTTGAGCAGATCATGTCCGAGATACCGCTCACAAAGCTCGTAAAGCAAAAGGTGAAACCGAGAAGAAAACTGAAAGCCTGGGAAATCGTGCTCCTGGTGCTTGGTTCCCCGGTGTGGCTGCCGCTCATGATCGCAGCAATTGCCGTGCTGCTGTCACTATATGTGGTGATCTGGGCGGTTGTGATCTGCTTTTATGCAGCGGATCTTTCTTTAGCAGCCGGGGCTGCTGCCGGGCTGGCAGGGATTTTCGTATATCTTAAAGCCGGTAATCCGGCCAGCGCACTGTTCCTGGCCGGAGCCGGGCTGGCATGTGCAGGGCTTGCAATACTTTTTTTCTTTGCCTGCAAAAGGATCACCAAAGCTGTCATCAAGCTGACGGGAAAAACAGTTATCAGAATAAAAACTTCATTTGTCGGGAAGGAGGCTTAAATCATGAGCAGTACTAAGAAATGGATCACTACCGGTGTTATCATGCTGGCAGCTGGCGCGCTGCTTTGCGGAATATCTTTTACCGCCCTCGGATTTAATTTTGGAGGTCTGGATAAAGTCAAATTTGAAACGAACACATATGAGGTGAAGGATGATTTCCGGAATATAACCATAAAGGCAAATACGGAAGATATTAAGTTTACTCCTTCGGAAGACGGTGCGTGTAAGGTCGTCTGCTATGAGGAGGAAGATGATCCTCATCAGGTGAATGTACAGGGGGATACCCTGACAATAGACAGGAAGGAAAAAAACAAGTGGCATCTCTTCAGTATAAAAACGGAAACCCCATGGATTACAGTATATCTTCCAAATGATAAATACAATACGCTTTCCATTGATGCAGATACAGGCGATGTGGATATACCTGAGGATTTTTCATTCGATGACATAACCTTAAGTCTTGATACCGGAGATATAAACTGCCGGGCGAAGGCAGCAGGCGATGCGAACATTAAGACTGATACCGGGGACATTACTGTTCACGGACTATCCGCTGACAGTATGAAGCTTATATCTGATACAGGAAGAATAGATATTGCGGATGTAAACCTTTTAGGAGATATGGATATTCGTGAAAGCAGCGGAGAGGTCTTTATGGAAAATGTGACCGGCAGGAATTTTACATCAAACGGGAGTACCGGCGACCTGACCATGAAAAATGTTGTCGTTACAGGAGAATTCAATCTTGAAAGAGATACCGGCGACATAGAATGGAATGGATGCGATGCTGAGACCATATACGTAAAGACAGATACCGGCGACATTACCGGAACGTTGCTCTCGGATAAGGTGTATATCACGGAAACTGATACCGGAAGCGTTGACGTACCAAAAACAACCACCGGAGGAAGATGCGAGATAACAACTGACACCGGCGATATAAGAATCAGTGTTAAATAAGAAACTGCGTGATAAGAAACTGCGTGATAAAAAACTGCGTGATAAGAAACTGCGGAATAAGAAACTGCAGAATAAGAAACTGCGGAAAAAGTAACTGTGAAAACAAGAATCAGTGTACAATAAGAAGCATAATAACACCGCCCTGCCGGCGCGGGCAGTCCCGCTGCCGGCAGGGTATTCGGCCGTGAGGGAGGAACCATCAGTTGACAACGATGTTTTATGGTGGAATATTTACTGCGTCTCTGATATGCGCCGCAATCTATATATTTATGTGGCATAAGCATTTTGATGTGAACTTTACTATGGTTTTCACGCTTGTGCCGATCTCTGCACTGGGGTATCTGCTTTCGTCTACAGTAAGAAAGCCTGACAGCGCGATCATAGCCCAGCAGATCATATATATAGGTGGAATATTTTTGCAGCTGTTTATTGTGCTCAGCATTTTTAACCTGTGCAGGATAAATATACCAGGATGGCTTCGAACAGCCCTTTTTGTTATTTGCGTCCTGATCTATGGCTCTGTCCTTACGATAGGATATATGGACATTTTCTACAAGTCGGTATCATTTGAGCTTAAAGACGGCAAACCGCTGCTGATCAAAGAATACGGCCTCATGCATATGGCTTTCTACGTGCTGGTGTGCGTGTTCCTTATCTCGGGGATCACTGCGATAGTCTATTCATGGATAAAAAAGAAAGACGTGCCGAGGCGCATTCTGCTCCTTCTTATCATTCCGGATTCCGTGTGTGTACTGACATACTTTGTCTGGCTCAAGGTTTTTGGGAACAATATTGACCTTGTGCCGCTGGGGTATGTGGTCTCTGAGCTCGTTTTTCTCCGCATCGCATACAGGGTAAATCTGTATGATGTGGGCGAAACGGTGATCGATTCAATGATACAGGAGCAGAAGGTCGGGTATATTTCTTTTGACTTTAAATTCCGCTATCTCGGGAGCAACCATATCGCGAAGGAGCTTGTGCCGGAGCTTGAAGATGTGGCGGTTGATGAGCTGTTCGGATATAAACCTTCACAGAGAAAGATAAGGCACTTCCTGGACAGCTTCAAAGAAAACACAGACAACAACACCTTCGTTTATACTGTGCATGACGATTCCGGAAATGAAGAGAATGACAGGATCTACAATGGAAATGTCAACTATCTTTATGACGGGAACCGCAGGCGCGGTTACATCGTCACGTTTATCGATGATACTGCCAACAAAAAGTACATCAGGCTTCTGGACACCTACAATGAAAAGCTGCAAAGCGAGGTGGATGAAAAGACAAAACACATTGTGGAGATGCATGACAACCTTATCATGAGTCTTGCAATGATGGTTGAAAGCAGGGACAATTCCACCGGAGGACATATCAAGAGGACGAGCGAGGGAGTACGGATACTGATAGGAGAAATCCTGAAGGAAGGAGTACTGCCTCTGTCAGATGAGTTCTGCCGGGATGTCATTAAGGCCGCGCCAATGCATGACCTTGGAAAGATAGCCGTGGATGATGCAGTACTCAGAAAACCGGGCAGATTTACAGATGAAGAATATGAGAAGATGAAACAGCATGCGGCAGAGGGCTCGAAGGTCATACATGAGATTCTGCTCAATACGGATGATGAATCCTTCAAGGCTATAGCGGAAAATGTGGCTCATTACCACCACGAGAGATGGGATGGTTCCGGATACCCCGAAGGACTTAAAGGTGACCAGATCCCTGTAGAAGCAAGGATAATGGCAATAGCCGACGTGTATGACGCCCTTGTGAGCAAACGAGTATACAAAGAAGCCTTTGATTTTCAGAAAGCTGACCGTATTATCCTCGAAGGCATGGGAACCCAGTTTGATCCCCTCCTGAAACCAGCCTATAATAAAGCAAGACCAGAATTGGAAAAATACTACATGACACAGGCAGACACAGGAAAAGAAATTGCCAGATGAAAAAAATCTGTTATACAGTCGCAAGAGGCATGCCCGTAAGACAAGGGACGGTTCTCTGTCTTAAGACAGAGAACCGTCCCTTGTCTTGCTTGTCCTGTTCTATGCGCGCCCATGAAACTTATTTTTTTCTTTGAACATTTCCATATCTGAATTCTTCAGCCCTTCATCGAAGTCGAATTCGCCCTCAGATTGTGAACACACCCCGTAAGAGAATGTAAGCGGCACATCCTTAACGCTGTAGGATTCGGCATCTTTTTTCATTTCGGCCATTATCTTATCAATCTGATCCTGTCCGACACCCCTCGCAAGGATAAGGAATTCATCGCCGCCGGTACGGAACACGGTATAGGGCTCTCCGCTGAAATGGCGGCTCAGAAGCCCGGCAATATTTTTCAGCAGCTGATCGCCCACATCATGCCCATGAGTGTCGTTGGCCATCTTCAGATTGTTAAGATCAATTGACACAAAACTGACAGGATATGCGGCGCCCGGCAGAAGCATACTGCTCCAGACATTAATATAATTCCGGTTGAAAAGCCCTGTCAGATAATCCTTGTACGCGATCTCCTCCAGATGCTCCTTCTCCTTCTGCATGTATTCATCCTCAAGAGCATGACGCAGCCTGCGGTCCCGTACCCTTACAACTAGGGCCGCTGTCAGGACAACCAGAAGAAGGCCGGCAGCAGCTGCCGCCGCAATGAATGCCGGATGCAGGTACCAGGGAAACTTTTTGGCAAAAGGAAGTTCGATCTCCTGAACGACCTCCCCGGTCCTGTAATCCCGGATACCGTAATGGAAAGTATAATTCCCGCCCCGCAGGTTGGTGTAGGTGATATCTCCCAGAGAATTCAGCCGGGAAACAGTTTCTTTGTCGTCAAAGCCCTCCAGATAATAGAAGACAAACGGGTTTACAGTCCGGTAGGACAGCGTGTATGCATTTATCTTGATACGCAGCACATCTGCAGGAAGAACGAGAGGAGCCTGTTCATCCGGAAACAGTATCTCGCCATCCGTCTCGATACTGTCTACAGTAAGCATGAAATGGCTGGAATCCTGCTCATAGAAATCCGTATTCAAAGTGAAAACTCCGCCTGTACCACAAAGATAAAGCACATCGCCGCTCAGGCAGGGGAAGGAATTCGGGGTGATCTCGTAGGGCAGTCCGTCATCATGACGGTACATCAGGTACTTCGGTTCCTCATCGAACAGCAGTGATTCCTCGGTAGTCCAGTAGATCCCGGAACCGGTGAGAAGCCATGCATCCCCATTCTCCAGGATTATCAGATCCAGGTTATTAGTGGAAGGAAACTGGCTTATCGAAGTGATGTTCCCCTCACTGTCCAGAAAATCAACATTGTTCCCGGTAACCAGCCAGACACCGTCATATTTTTCACTCCGGTATTCCTTCATGATCACATTGGAGCTTAGCCCGTTTTTGGCAGTATACCGGCCGGTGATCTCGCCGTCCTTAAGGACATAAATCCCGGTACCGTCCGACCCCAGATAAAAGAGATCCCCGAATTTTTCTGCACTCAATATGCGGAAGTTCAGCTCCTGCGGATGGTTTGCAATATTTTTGACAGTATTTTCAGATATAATATATGCGCCTGCATCCGTACCTGCCAGGATTCCTTCATCTGTTTCCGAGAGAGAACGGAAATTGTTGGACAGAAGCTCCGGATATTTTTCCCTGTTGTAGGAAACCAGCTCCCCCTCAGGCGTATAGCAGAACAGGCCTTTATTCATTGTGCCTATCCAGAGATTGCCCTCGGAATCAGCCAAAAGAGAACGTACCCTGGCATTCCCGACAGCCTGAAAAGGCGCGTCTTCAGTCTGCTTGTAGTCAGACATGCTAAGGCTCACCAGCCCCGAATCATGTCCGATATAAAGGGTATCCCCTACATGCTGGACCGCATTTACCACCATGGAGGACAGTCCGGCGCTCTGGCTGACATCGCTGAACTGGCACAGAGAAACCTCCAGAACACCCTGGCGTGAAGACACAAACCAGTAGTTGTTCTCCGCATCCGTCATCATCTCGCCCACAGAGTTGTCCATCAGAAGGTTCTGGATACGAAGCGCCCCGTCAATGTAAACACCGACTCCGTCATCGGCACATATCCACCAGATCCCGGACTCTTCACAGCGTATGTCATTGATGCAGGAAAGCCCCGGCATCGAAAGTACATCCATCAGTTCAAACTGCTCACTGAACACCAGAATTTCGTTTCCGGATGTGCCTACGAGGAAGGTATTATCCTCCGGGTTAAAACAGACTGAACGCAGAGTGTAATCCCCGTCCGGATCTACTGCGGTGCAATCAGCTCCATCCAATAAGAAAAGAAGACCTTTCTTCGTAATCCCCAGCAGCCTTCCATCCGGAAGACAGAGAAGATGTTCGATTTCCTGGTCGTTGAGATCCGGTATATCGATATGAATGACCGAGCCGTCTTCAACCGTTGCAATACCTTCAGAAGTGCCCAGGTACAGAACCCCGTCCGGAGACATAGCCATACAATCGATGTTCTGGCTCACATGCCCTTTTCCGGGAACAGATTCAAAGTCGTTATTATCGTAAAGAAAAAGCCCCTTATCCGATGTGGCGATCCACAGCGCTCCGTCTACCCCGGCCAGCAGATCCGTAATACGTGTGATATGCCTATAGGCATAGGGCACCATCTGTTTACCGTCATACCGCACCAGCCCCCCGTACCCGCCGATCCATATGAACCCCTCGGAAGTCTGGGCAATAGCCTGTGTGGAAGTTGACAAAAGACCATCGTCCGATGTAAACAGAGTCTGGATATTACCGTCTATATAAAGATCCCTTTCATCTGCCTTCACTGCCCCCGGAAAGACCAGCAAAAGCAGCATTAGCACAAAAACAACCGTTTTCTTCATTTATGGCTCCTTATAATAAGTAGAAAACAGCAGATGTTAATACGTAGAAACTTTATGTAATAATCGTTTTATATTTTAACAGATTATGAGCAAAAATACAATTAGTGTAACGAAATTGGTAGAATTGTCTGCGAGAACATAATAATAAGACAAAAACGATTCTCTGAAGAACCTGTCTCTTCTGATTGCGTTTTTGTGTCTGATAAGTGTATACTGTATTGAAATCAAATAATTGCAGTATGCTCAGGCAGGCTCCGTTACGGTTAAGTATCTCATAACAGAAAACCGGAACCGTGAGTACTTTTATTGAATAAGAAGGAGGATGCAAGATTAAATGATATTTGACACAATTATAATCGGTGCCGGCCCTGCCGGCGCTTCCGCGGCAATATACGCCGCCCGTGCCGGACTGTCGGTACGGTGGCTCGACAACCGTTTTATTCCGGGAGGCCAGATCTCCGACAGCAGCTGCGTGGACAATTACCCGGGCCTTCCCGGTATTTCAGGAGCTGACCTTGGTGAAGCGATGGCAAAACATGCCGCAAACTTCTCCATGGAGCCGGTCCGGGAAAAGGTTTTAAAACTTGCTTTTAATAATGAAGATAAAACATGGTCGGTTCACACAAAAAAGAACGATTATCAGGCCAGGACGATAATATACGCTGCCGGAGCTGCGCACCGCCGCCTGAATATCCCCGGCGAAGAAGAACTCTCCGGCTCAGGAGTATCATACTGCGCCTCCTGCGACGGGGCGTTCTTCAAAGGCCAGGACACAGTAGTAATAGGTGGAGGAAACACAGCCTGCGAGGATGCCCTGTTCCTGACAAAGCTTTGCCGTAAAGTATATCTGGTGCACAGAAGAGATGAGCTGAGAGCCGACAGAATACTGCAGGAGCTTGTAAAGAAAACAGACAATCTGGAGATAATCTGGAACCATATCCCCGAAAAAATAGAAGGAGATACCTGCGTGACCGGGCTCGGCATAAAAAGCACAATGCCGCATGCGGCCGAAGAACAGGCAGCAAGGATAATAGAAGCCTCAGGCGTATTCATAGCAGTGGGAATGGTACCAAATTCAGCTCTCCTCTCAGGCATAGCCTCACTGGACGAAACAGGTTATGTAATAGCAGGCGAAGACTGCGCAGCATCCGCACCAGGCCTGTTTGCCGCCGGAGATGTACGTACAAAACCGCTAAGGCAGATAGTAACAGCAGTAGCTGACGGGGCAAATGCTGTGACCTCAGTGCAGAAATATCTCCATGAAACAGGGAATTCTGCACAAAATAAATAACAGAAAAATAAGACAGGGGACAGTTCTCTGTCTTATTTTTTATTCTGCAAGACAGCAAGATGTGGTGGTGATTCTCTGTCCTATTTGAGCAAAGCATGACAGAGAACCGTCCCCCATGTCATTTAGATGGCATTTTGCACAAATAATTCGCAGCTCCAACGCAGGATTAAAACTTGACATAATTAATTTGTTATGGTATTATGCACCAATCATTGCAAAAGCTTAACAGAAATGTAATAAAAGCAAGCGTTGATAAAAGAAAAAGAAATAAAATCGTAATGTTTTCTTTTGCGTGAACTGCAGCTGCCAACATCCGGAAATCCTCCTGAAGGAAGATTAATACCTGCAGCTGCGATGAAAAGGAGTGTAGAATTATATGAAAAGCAGAAGCAATATAATAGGAAAACATGCAGCGATCCTGGCGCTCGCGCTCAGCACTACGCTTACTGCGGGTGCATTCAGCATCCAGGCAGCCGAAATGTCATCAGAAGAATCAAAAGCAGAGTCCCTGACAGAATACGATTTCGGAGATGTACTTGACACTCTTGCAAGCCGCCTGGACGAAATGGCAGCAGGGAACAGTCTTTCATCAGAAACAGAAAGCGCAGACGGCGAACTCATTCTGGATGACGACAGCTCCGCCGATGTCCTGTCAGTAGATGCAGAAGAATCAGGTAAAATTGGCGACCCAGATGCATCATCTCCCGATGGTGAACTGATAACCGACTCACAGAACACAGAAGAAAGTGATCTGGAAGATGATAATGAAGCCGGAATAGAAGATGCTGATACAGAAGAAACCACTTTGGAAGAATCTGAAGTAGATGTACTTTCCATGATCTCGGATACCGTAGGGGATGTTCTTGAAAGCGCAGGCCTGCTGAGCGCAGGTGAAGAAGGAAGCTTCTGGAGTGAAGCAAACCGTCTCTCCAAAAGAGAACAGATAGTAGAGTACGCCCTGCAGTTTGTGGGAAATCCCTATGTCTGGGGAGGCACAAGCCTCACAAATGGTGCCGACTGCTCCGGATTCGTACTTTCAGTCCTTTCAGAATTCGGCTATTCCCTTCCAAGAGTGGCCGTAGACCAGTACAACGCATCAACCAAAAAAGACCTCTCCGCCCTGGAACCAGGTGATCTTGTTTTCTACGGCGGCGGAATAACCCACGTTGCAATGTACATAGGCGATGGCCAGATAGTCCACGCCGCAAACTCAAGGCTGGGAATAATAGTATCAGACATAACATGGATGAACCCGGTAGGAGCCGGAACATACCTGGAATGATAAAGCCGGATAAGAGGGCTGTGGAAAAACCATTTTCCACAGCCCTTAAAGACGTTTTCCACATTAAGGTCCGCCCAAAAACACGGAAAACATAAGGTTATACACAAAGTTTTCCACATTTTCCACATTTTTCCCCGTAAAAACAGTATCTTTTCTGTCACTGATTATACTGCTGAATTATTACAAAACCCGTTGACGAAGCCTCGTATTTATGATAAGATACGGGATGCGACATGGTATCAGGTCTTTTTTTTATGCCTGAAAAGCTGACGGATACAGCCCGAAGGCACAAAGAAGACCAACTTTAATAAAACTGGAGGTGGAAGTTGTGCGTGTAAGAATTACATTGGCATGCACCGAGTGCAAGCAGCGTAACTACAATACGACGAAGGAAAAGAAGAATCATCCCGATCGTCTTGAAACCAAAAAGTATTGCAGGTTCTGCCGTACTCACACATTGCACAAGGAAACAAAGTAATCACCAGACACGAGAGGCTTTATAAATGGCTAAAGAAGAAAATAAGAAGGCTGCAAAAGGCCAGAAGAGCTGGTTTCAGGGAGTCAAAGCCGAGTTTAACAAGATTGTCTGGACGGACAGAAACACACTGGTTAAGCAGACAGGCGTAGTTGTTACCGTGACTGCAATACTCTGTGTGATCATCAGCATCATGGATGCTGCAATCCTTCAGGGAGTCAACTTCCTGGTGAGATAAAGGCAAAGGTGGTCATATGTCAGAAGCGTCAGAAGCAAAATGGTATGTAGCCCACACCTATTCCGGTTATGAAAACAAGGTCAAGGCGAATATCGAAAAAACGATCGAGAACAGACATCTTGAGGATCAGATCCTCGAAGTAAGAGTTCCGCTTCTTGAATCCACAGAGGTGCGGAACGGTACGGAAAAATCCGTACAAAAGAAGAGATTCCCGGGATATGTCCTGCTCAACATGGTGATGAATGATGACACCTGGTACGTTGTCCGCAACACCAGAGGTGTGACCGGATTTGTAGGCCCCGGTTCCAAACCTGTTCCCCTTACCGACGAAGAGATGATCCCGCTGGGAATCCAGAAGGAAGAAGAGATCGAAGTCGGATTCGGAGAAGGCGATACAGTAATCGTGACAGGAGGAGCCTGGAAGGATACGACCGGAGTAGTGTCTGCCATCAACAAACAGAAGCAGACAGTGACGATCTACGTAGAGCTTTTCGGACGCGATACACCCGTAGAAATCAGCTTCAGCGAAATCAAGAAGATGTAAAATCAAGTGGGAGGGATAACCCCCGAAAGTACCACATAGGAGGTGCCGATCATGGCAAAAAAAGTAACAGGTTATATCAAATTACAGATTCCGGCCGGCAAGGCAACCCCGGCTCCGCCCGTAGGTCCCGCACTTGGCCAGCATGGTGTCAATATCCAGCAGTTCACCAAGGAATTTAACGCGAGAACAGCAGATCAGGGTGATCTGATCATCCCGGTTGTCATTACTGTTTACGCTGACAGAAGTTTCAGCTTCATAACCAAGACCCCGCCGGCAGCAGTTCTTCTTAAGAAAGCAGCAAACATCAAATCCGGCTCAGGTGTCCCGAACAAGCAGAAAGTCGGCAAAGTAACAAAGGCCCAGGTTCAGGAGATCGCAGAGCTCAAAATGAAGGATCTGAACGCAGCATCTGTTGAAGCAGCATCCAGCATGATCGCCGGTACTGCAAGAAGCATGGGTATTGAAGTCGTTGATTGACAATTAAAAGTGGGAGGGTATTTTCCCGCAAACACCACAGGAGGTTATAGAAATGAAACGAGGAAAGAAATACATGGAAGCTGCGAAAGCAGTTGACCGTGGAACATTATATGATACCACAGAAGCTATCAGTCTGGTAAAAAAGACTGCTGTTGCAAAGTTTGACGAGACGATCGAAGCGCATATCCGCACAGGCTGCGACGGACGTCATGCTGACCAGCAGATCCGCGGGGCAGTAGTTCTGCCGCATGGTACCGGCAAAAGCGTTCGCGTTCTTGTATTCGCAAAGGATGCGAAGGCAGAAGAAGCAAAGGCAGCCGGCGCTGACTTCGTAGGCGCTGACGAGCTCGTTCCGAAGATCCAGAAAGAAGGCTGGCTCGATTTCGACGTTGCAGTAGCAACACCTGACATGATGGGTATTGTCGGACGTCTGGGCCGTATCCTCGGACCGAAAGGCCTCATGCCGAACCCGAAAGCCGGAACCGTAACTATGGACGTTACCAAGGCTGTTCATGATATTAAAGCAGGTAAAGTCGAGTATCGTCTCGACAGAAGCAACATCATCCATGTGCCGCTCGGAAAAGCTTCCTTCACAGAGGAGCAGTTAAACGACAACTTCCAGACACTGATCGGAGCGATCATCAAAGCAAGGCCGGCAGCAGTAAAAGGCCAGTTCCTGAAGAGCGTAGTTATCTCTTCAACAATGGGCCCCGGCGTAAAGCTTAATCCAGTAAAACTTACACAGGCATAAAATGTGTGAACACAGGGGACGGTTCTCTGCGCTGATTTTCAGCACAGAGAACCGTCCCCTGTATTCCTGCAATTAAAAGGATTTGTGAGCTGCGCCTTCGAAGCTCTCATCTTCATAAAACAGATTGTTAAAAACAAATTGATAAAAAGCAGGTTCTGAAATGAATAATCCCAAAAAAGAAGCCCGGATCCTTGTAGTATCCGACACACATGGCAGAAGCCGCCTTCTTCAAAAACTCATCAAAGAAGAATCCCCGTTCGACATGCTCATCCATTGCGGCGACGTAGAACACGACCTGTATAAAGATCTTGGCACAGCAAATCCCTTCCAGATATACGTAGTAAAAGGAAACATGGATGGCCTCAGCTATTCCCGAGAACTCCTGATAGAAATCGCAGGACACCGCATATATGTAACCCACGGAGACAGCCTGAACGTCAGATACACAAACGAAGGACTTTACGCCAAGGCACGCGAAAAAAAGGCCGACGTAGTCCTGTTCGGACACACTCATGTTCAGGAAATAGAAGAACACAACGGCATATTCCTCATGAACCCCGGCAGCCTCACCTATCCAAGAAATCCTCAAAGAATCCCCACTTACGGAATCCTTAAACTCCGCGAAGGCGAATACCCGCAGACATACCTGTATACGGTACCCCTGTCTTGTGGTGCCTCGAAGGTTTCACAGATTCTTCATAGACACGGCTGATGAAAAGTGTTACTATATGGTTAATAAATAATTACGAAAGAGAGGAAGACCTCACTTTATGATGAGAAAAAGACTTCTTGCAATGATCTGTATTTCAATGCTTGCGTTAGGAACGACACCGGCAGTATATGCAGACAATGCTTCGTCAACAAGTACAGCTTCAGAAGAATCAAAAGAGGAAACCAGCGAATCCGGGGAAGGAAAAAGCGATTCTGCAAAGGAGACCGATGTATCAGCGGATGACTCTGACAAATCCGCGAATAACTCAAAGGAATCAGACGGTGAATTAACAGAAAACTCTGACGATACTGTAGAAAGCACCGATGAACAGGACGATACATCAACGGAAACCGGAGAACTTGTGGAGAATTCAGAGGAAACAGAAGCTGCAGCAGAGGAGGAAAATCTTCACTCGGATGAAGGCTCTCTGTCCCGGCCGGACAACTTCACTGACCAGGAAGAAACGGGCGGCGAGCTCGAAGAATATGTCGAAGCCGAAGAGGGCAGCGTAGACGGCAACGAAGTTGTAAAATACATCTACAGATCACTTCGCGATTACTTCGGATTCAACCACGCAGCAGCCTGCGCCGTAATCGCCAACGCCCGTCACGAATCCAACTTCAACTACACGGTAGTGGGCGACGGAGGAACCAGCTACGGCATCTTCCAGTGGCATGCCGGCAGATGGAACAACCTCAAAGCCTGGTGCGCCGAGAACAACTATGACTGGCAGAACGCGGACGGTCAGATGGCCTACTTCCGCAACGAACTCGAAACCGGTTATAAAGACGTACTGGATTACCTTCTGGCCCTCGAGGATTCAGATGTAGGTGCCTTCGACGGAGCCTACTACATGTGCGTCCATTTTGAAAAACCTGCCGATACATACGGCCAGGCAAACTCCCGCGGCAAAGAGGCAATAGAATTCTTCGGAATGGAAGAACTCCGCAACTCATATCGTGCCTCAATAGCTGAGAGCGACGAATCAAAAAGCCCCTGGGACCTGGTCAACTACTAAAAAGCCAATGAACCATTTCCATCCACTCGTAACAGCAATTGGAGGAAATGGTTCTTTTTAAAGGCGTTCAGGGTAAAACCCGAAGAGATGCCTTTACGGCAAAGATGCCAAATTAAAAGATACTGCGTATCTGCTCAGAACCTGAGCAGTTACGATACTGTATCACTATAGTCTGTCAGAAAGGAGTTTTTTATGAACAGCAAAATCGGTATCATAAGGACAACGCACAATCTCTCTTTGGAAGAATTCGCAGATAAAACCGGTGTGACCGTCGAAGATCTTGAGAAACTTGAATCGGGAGAAGAAATGCCTGATGAGAACACGATAAGCAGAATATGCGAGGCCTTTGAAGTCAGCCGGGAATGGATGACATCGGATGTTCAGGACGATGAAAGCGAAGAAGAAGAGGATGAAATTGAAGGTGAAGATCCCTTCACAAGCGCACTCGAAGAAAACCCGGTTGAGAGTGCAATGGAAGGAGTTAAGCCTGCCGCCGAAGAGATCAGCGAAAAGATAAGGCAGTCAATACAGGAATCAGGTCCGGTTTTCAGCGAAATCGGAGAAAGGATAAGAAAAGCGACAGAAGACGCAAGGCCGGCATTCGATGAGATAGGAGAAAGGATCAAAAAAGCCGCCGAGGACGCCAGACCTGCGTTCAACGAAATCAGCGACAGAATAAGGAAAGCAGTAGAAGACGCCAGACCTGCCTTTGATGAAATCGGAGAGAGGATAAGGAAAGCTGCCGAAGATGCCAGACCTGCCTTTGATGAATTCGGTGAGAAGCTCAAAAAGGCTGCCGAAGACGCCAAACCCGCCTTCGAGGAGTTCGGAGAAAGAATTAAGAAGACAGCCGGTGATATCAGAAAAAGAGAAGACTCTGCCGGAGAAGAATCATACGATGATGAAGATTTTGCTGAAGTACCGGAAGTTGAAGAATCGTTCTTTGCCGAAGAGTCAGCAGCAGAAGAAGTGACAACTGCCGAAGACCAGCCGGAAGAAGAGGCATTCACTGAAGACCAGCCGGAAGAAGAGGCATTCGCTGAAGAACATTCGGGAGAAGAGACAGTCTCCGCCGAAGAGCCTGCAGCAGACGATGTAGTTCCGGTCGAAGAGCCTGCAGCAGAAAACGAAGCCCCTGCAGAAGAACCTGAAGCGGAAGAACCGTCAGACGAGTGATTCATCATGGGAATGATCATCATCTTAGAAAGCACATCAAGATAGAGCCGGAGCGCTGGTATTGTCACTGCGACCGTCCGGGAATGAAGGGGCTGTGAAAAAAGTAAACCCTTTTTCACAGCCCCTTTAAAATTACTTAAATAAGATTTATATCACAGCCCCAATTAAACTGCTCTAATTAAGCTGCCCCGATAAACTGCTTAAGATAAGCCGCATTAGCCGCTGTATCCGGAACCAGCACGGACATTCCGTCTATCGATTCACTTGAATAAGTCCCTTCAACCGGAAGCCTGAAGGATTCATCCGCAAGCTTCATACCGCTTGAAACCACGGTAAATGCATATGAGAGCATCTGCGGAATGGTAAGGTCCGTAGTGATGCAGGAAAGTGCTGAATGAATGAACGAAGCCTGTGATATCGGGTCAAGGCTCTTAAGCTTGGCTGTCATAGAAGCAATGACTGTTCTCTGACGGTCTGTACGTTCCCAGTCAGAATTACCGATAAAACGTGTCCTTGCATAAGCAAGAGCCTCCTGCGCGTTCAGCACGTTAACTCCGGGTGTCAGATTCCAGCGCTCTGTAGTCACACCATTGACAAGACCGGTATTATTTGAATTCAGATACTCAGCCTCTTCCGCACTGAGCTCAATCTCGACACCGCCTATCTTATCGATCAGTGACATAAAGCCTTCAAAGTCGACCTCGACATTTCCATCAAGATGGATGCCGAAATTATCTTCAACGGTCTGGTCAAGCAGCGGCATTCCGCCAAAAGCATAAGATGCATTGATACGGTTGTTGCCATAACCCGGTATCGGAATGTACATATCCCTCATAAGAGAAACCATAACGATCTGGCCGGTGCTTTCATTCATACTGCAAAGTATCATCGAATCAGACCTTGCACGGTCCTCGCCGGGACGCCTGTCCTGCCCGATAAGCATAATGTTTGTAATGCCCTTAACCTTTGCAACCTGGCTGTTGTAAGTGACATCTGCTGCAGGCACTGCTGCAGCAGCGCCATCTTCGCCATCCATCTCCGCGGCTTCAACAGCCGCATCGTCCGGTGAACTTACCCTGTCAAGCTCGGCATAAACCAGAACCGCGCAGCATATTGCAGCCATCAGAAGAACCGCGACCGCCACAATTATTATAGAATGTTTTTTTCCTGTTTTCTTACTTCTGTCCATTGGTATATCCTCCCGTTCAGTAATTGGAACCCCGCTCCGCCCACAGCGAAGAACAAAGAGCGTTCCGGGTAAGTGGGGAGCTGAAATAGTTTCCATTATATTAACACCTGTTGGCGACGTTGTAAATTCTATTTTACGCCGATTCATAAAATCGTTAATAATCACAGAAAAAATAGATAAAATCCCCGGATCCAGTATAACATACGACAAATAAAAACCAGTCATTTTTGCAAAAAAAGACACAAAATGGCGGTTGTATTCACGGGGGATATATGATATAATCTCTGCAAACAAGGCATCAGTATGCCTCTTGATATGCATAAAAGACACCAATATGAGGGAGGAAAGATAAATGAAGAGGAAAATCGCAGGAGCTGCGCTTTTACTTGTACTGACAATCGGTGCAGCCGGCTCAACCGTTTACGCAAGAGACCCGCTTTACAGTCCGGAAGGCGTGACAGTCACTCCTCCGTGCACCCCACCATGCACGCCCCCGTGTACACCTCCCGTTCCCGGCACACCACCATCAGGCGGCTCTCCCAAAACTGGCGATATCAGTATACTTGCGGTTGAGGCAGCCGGCGTAGCAGCACTCGGCACAGCAGTCTTCACTGCAAAACGCAAGAAAGATGAGGAATAATCTAATAAGAAGGATTATATTCTGGGCGGCACTATTGGTTGCAGTTGTGTTACTGGGCTTCTCGGCCTGGTACCACACAAGCAACTATATGGCCGCCCGTAATATGGAAAAAATTCAGTCCGAAGTATCTGAATCAAAAGCACCGGAGGACGGACAGGCCGGATCTGATGAAAACAGGACATACACCCTGGATGAGATTGAGGAGACCGAGTTCACCGGCGAGACAGAAGGCCCCGCGCCTGTCATCCCGCAGGACGTGCTCACCGAAGCGGAGGAAAATCCTGTCGATTTTGACAAGCTCCATTCCTACAATCCCGAGCTCTACGCATGGATCCGCATTCCCGGCACAGTCATCGACTATCCGGTTGCCCAGCATGCAGGAAGCGACCAGCAGTTCTATCTGCACCGCGACCTGTACGGCAATCCGCAGTTTGCAGGATGCATATATTCGGAAGAACCTTCGGCAAAGGACTTTTCCGATCCGGTCACGGTGCTTTACGGGCATAACATGAAGAATGGAAGCATGTTTCAGAATCTTCATCTTTTCACAGATGAAGATTTTTTTGAACAGCACCCATATCTGTACATCTACACACCGGACGAAACATACGTATACAGAATATATTCCGTTTATAATTACGATGACAGAAACATAGGGACCTCCTTCGATTTCGAGGACGCAGAGGATCTGGAAGAATACTTAGGCAGCACGATGAATCCGCGCGTTATGAATGCTCATGTCCGCAAGGATATAACGGTAACGCCCGTGGATCATGTTCTTACCTTATCAACCTGCATCAGCGGCAATACAGGCTCCCGATTACTATTACAGGCGGTACTGGGCTATGAGTCATGATGGATCACGAAACACAAATGAATATGGAAATGAGAACGTGACCCGACAGGAAACCCCGGGAACTGCACCCTCTCCAGATAACGTATCCATAAGGGATATCAAAAAGAACCTGGACATAAGGACAGCAGCGGACAGCGAAGATAAGCGGGAAAGCTCCGGGAAGTCGGAGATCTATTTCTACCGTCCGTCCAGACCGGAACGCAGGGCGGATACTTCGGGAGCAGCTCCGGCATCTGCAAAAAAGGACACAGCAGTTGCCTTAGAAGACCCTGAGCAGTATCTGATAGAAGCTCTGGAAGGCGTGGAACCTTACAGGATTGCGGCGCAGGCTGAAACACCTGAGTTCGGTCCGGATAACATAAATTCAGGCTCCGGCATTCACATCCAGGGCGGGCACAATAGCTCAGGGGACAGCAGTTCAAGGGTTAATGATAATTCATCCGGCAGCAGATCATCAAAACATTCATCGGGAAGCCATGATCACTCACATCACGGTTCCCGTTCGGCCCGCAGCAGCCGCACCGGCTCCCACCGGTCATCAGATGCGATGGCATCATCCGTGCCGAAAAGGACACCCCCTGCTCCTGATGATCCGACCCTTGCCCGCATGAACCGCGAGCTGGACGCAATCCTGGGCGCAGAGATAAAAGGAGACGGAAAACGCAAACAGCGCACCGAGTCCCAGATGAAGGCGCTTCAAAAAGAGCGAGTTAAAAAAAGGATAAGTATCCCGCTTATCCTTCTTTGTGTTATAGTTATTCTGGCAGGCGGAGCCTTCGGAGGCTACCAGTACCTTAAAGCCAGCGGCCGCCGGAGCCTGCTCACTCACGAACAGGTGGAAGGCGTCGAGATCACCGCTCCCGAGGCAGCAGTCCTCGAGGACGAAGGCGACAAGGTCACCTACAATGGCAAGACCTATCACCGCAATAAAGACATAATCAGTATTCTCGCCCTGGGCGTCGACATTAAGTCGGAAAACCCTGAGGAGCGCGAGATAGGTAACAACGGCCAGGCCGACACCATCTTCATAGCCGCGCTCAACACAGTTACCGGCAAGATGGACCTGATCAACATATCCCGTGACTCGATCGCGGATGTAGATCTTTACGACACCAACGGCAATTTCGCTGACACCGAAGAGATGCAGATATGCCTTGCCTACGCTTACGGCGACGGTGGAAAAACCAGCTGCGAGAACATGATCAAATCCGTGTCACGCCTGATGTACGGTATGCCTATAGATGCTTACGCCTCCATCACCGTTCCGGCAATAAGCGTCCTGAACGATGCTATAGGCGGAGTCGAGGTCACGGTTCTTGATGATCTTGGTTCGGGTGAAAACAGGCTTGTCAAAGGCGAAAAGGTCCGCCTGATGGGAAAACAGGTAAACACTTACGTCATCAGCAGGGATCAGTACGATACCGACGCGAACAACGGACGTATGGCCCGCCAGAGGCAGTACCTGATAGGCTTCCTTAATCAGGCCTTCCGTCAGATAAGGAGCAGCCTCACAACTGTATTCACGCTGTACGAGGCAGTGACCTCCTACATGACCACTGACCTTACTGTGGCTAAAATGACCTACCTGGCTTCCCTCGCAATGGACGGCAAATTCCGAGAACAGGACATCCGCACCGTTCCTGGCGAAGTAGTACTGGGAACCAGCGTCGACGGCGGAGAGCACGCCGAATATCACGTAAACGACGAAGAACTCTACCAGATCATCCTGGATGTCTACTATACAGAAGAGTAAGAAACTCTACAGAAGAATAAGAACTGTACAGAAGAACAGAAACTCTACAGATGATTAAAAACTGCACAGCAGATTCAGGCTGATCCCGAAACCTATGGATCAGATCAACGGACTGAACGTCCGGCTTCTGCTGTAAAAAATCACAGAGCAATAAAAAACCTGCCGAGGTAATAAATGAGAACACTTAAGTCAGTCTTATGGCACACGGTCCGTGCCATAATAGCGGCCGCAGCCGTCATAAACCTGGTGCTCCTCTTTGTCTGGAGCTATAAGATTCCTGCTAACGTACAGGAAAGGATCGACAAAATCAGATACGGCGACCGGCAGAAGGCAGTCGAGGTTTCTTTGCCCGGCGAGGAAGTCCCCGAGCCTGTCGAGACAATACAGGCCCGCCTTGTAGTGCCCTCCCAGGCAATCAACTACAGCGGCGGTGACGTCGATATCCTGTCGGGTGTCTATATCGAGTATCCTGACGGAACCCGTGATGAGAATACGGATATCGAGTATGATATAGAAGAAGGCAGCACCCGTCTTGACAAGGTCGTCCATTATAAAGCCGAACTCGAGGACGGCCAGGTTCTTACAGGCGACCGTACCATCCGTATCAACAACCGTTACACAGGCCCGACACTCACCGTAACAGGTGAGATACCCGACGTGACACCTGACGACGACATCCGTTCCATGGTAATAGAGCAGATAGCCTACGGCAACGTCTACGCCGAGGATGGCTTCGGCAACGATATAACATCCCTTGTCCGCGGACGCTTCGACAAGAGCCGCGGCGACGACGGAGAAGAGATCTACACCTTCATACTGTACATAACCAACGCGATAGGTGACACCGATGAGGTTGTCGTATCCGACGAGATGTACGGAACCGGAGTTGTAATGAGGCTGACGACTGACGAGCTCACTCTGAATGTCGGAACCCCGTTCTATTATCAGGATTATATCGAAGCATGCCGTGATGCCCAGGGCAACGACCTGCACAGCAGCCTGCATGTGGAAGGCACTGTCAACAGCTATGCGGTTGGTGACTATGAACTCACATACTACTGCGTAGACAGCAACGGAACATCATCGCCAAAACGCACTCTGAAGGTTCATATAGTATAATAAGACAGAGAACCGTCCCCTGTCTTATCCATGAATTGAGGTAGCAGATATGCCAGAAGGCATGACAGATATTCACATCCACATCCTCCCTGGCGTGGATGACGGCTCGCAGGACATGGAGGACTCCCTTCTTATGGCCTCTCTTGCCCTTGAAGGCGGCGTCGATACAATAATAGCGACTCCGCACGGCAACATGTCCGAGGGCGCGTACCTGAAGGAGGAAGAACAGGAACATACATCCATGATCCGCGAGGTCTTCGAGGAGTTCAGACAGGAAATTGACAAAAGAAATCTGCCCCTCAAAGTACACCTCGGAATGGAGATCTTTTCCACACCGGGCGCAGCTGCAATGCTGCAGCAGGGGATACTTCTTCCAATGAATGACCGGGGAGTCTGCATGATAGAATTTGGCTTTGAGGACTCAGCCCTCATCTGCCGCAGAAGAATAGAAGAAATGCTTGACATAGGCATGAGCCCGATAATAGCCCATCCGGAAAGGTACACCTGCGTCCAGCGCGATGTCCGCACAGCAGAAGAATGGGTATATATGGGATGCCGCCTGCAGGCAAACCGGGGCAGCATACTCGGGCGCTTCGGGCGAAAGCCAAACCGCGCCGTCTGGGAGATGCTTAACCGCGGCATGATAACTTTCATCGGGAGTGACGCACACAGTCCCTACTCCCGCACCCCCTACATGAAGGACGTATACGAGATCATCAGCGAGGAGTTTTCTCCCAAAACAGCCGCAAGGCTCCTGGGGGACAACGCCCGCGAATACCTGCTTTAAAAAGGAGACACCAGAAATATGCGCAGATTCAGATGGCTGATATTGCTCCTGCTCATCGCATCCATCGGAGCCTTCGGATATTACAGCCGGCATTATTACCAGAACCTGGATACGCTGGGCCCCTCCATCACCATCGAGGAGGAAAATATCGAAGTCAGCGTGAATGATACCGAAAAGGACCTGCTCGCAGGAATAACCGCCTACGACGCCAAGGACGGCGACGTGACCGCAAGCCTCGGAATAGAGAGCATGTCTGAATTCACCGAAGGCACCACACGCAACGTGAACGTTGTAGCCTTCGATACTGATGGACACGTGGCAAAAGCGACACGGCAGATAACCTACACCGACTACAAACCGGCGGTATTCTCCCTTGACGCCCCGTTCCGTTTCCCAAGGTCAATGGGAGTTGTCGACATCCTGAGCCGGGTTCATGCCACCGACTGTCTGGACGGCGATGTCTCCATGCAGATAAATTTTGCCCAGAACAGTACCATCAACGTAGATACTGTAGGCAATTATCCTACAGAGCTTGAAGTCACAAACTCAGCCGGAGACACTCACGTGCTTCCGGTCAATATAACGGTATACGACTCGACGGTTGAAAACGCGGCACCCAAGATAACACTCACTGATTACCTGGTGTATACACGGACAGGCTGGGTCCTGTCGCCGCTTGATTACATCGAAAAGATGGTATACAAGGGAACAGAGTACCTTCCGACCACTGACCGGGGCACCTTCCGCGTAGACACAGAGGGCTGGAGCTCCTACGCACTCAAGGAATTCCGCAAGGAAGACCCTGCTGTCAGCTATGACTGGTTCGAGGTTGAGGACAATGTTGATTACAACACTCCCGGTACCTATGAGATACATTATTATATCGAGGACGCCGACGAGAACCGCGGAACTACTACCCTGATGGTAATTGTGGAGGACCGGGTCCGCTCGGAGTAAAGCCCCTGAGGAGGCAGCAGCATGAACCCTAATAACAACAACATGAACAGCATCGACGGCAAGACCATCCTCCGGGATGTCCGCCGGCAGGTATGGGGAGCCCTGGCGATCGCCCTGAGCATCGCCCTCCTCGCGTTCATCTATTATGTACATACCTGGCGCCCCTACTATACGGTAGATACCACCTACGCAGTAACCACAAGGGGTACAAACAACGATCTGTTTACAAATCTGAGCTCTGCCCAGTACACTGCGGGCCAGTTTTCACAGATAATCAACAGCTCTGCGCTTCAGAAGCGCGTAATGGAGGATCTTGGGTCCGGCTTCCCGGTCGGCAGCATAGCCGCCCGCAGCGTGAATGAGACCAACCTGATAATCCTGAGCAGCACAGCCTCCTCCCCGGAAGCAGCATTCAGGACTCTCAAATCCGCAATGGAGCATTATCCTGAGATTACCGACTTTATTATAGGAAACGCGCTGATAAAGGTGCTGATATCCCCAAAGGTTCCGACCGCGCCCGCCAACAGCTTTCATCCATACAGATTCATGCTGATGGCCTTCGGAGCAGCGCTTGCAGCTATCCTTGCCGCCTGCGCGGTGTTCTCATTCATGAAGGACACCGTCCGTAAAGGCAGCGAGGTCGAAAAAAAGCTCGACACAAGATATCTCGGCACCATCTGCCACGAGGATAAATACCGCAAAAAAGGACTTCCGTTCGGCAAAAAGTCAAAGATCGGATCTCTTCTCATAAATAACCCGACCACCAGCTTCCGCTATGTCGAATCCGTCTACAAGGTCGCCCGGAAAACACAGAACCAGATGGAAAAAACAGGGGCAAAAGTCCTGCTGGTGACAAGCTGTCTGGAAAACGAGGGCAAATCGACCGTCGCCGCAAACCTGGCGCTGGCATTCGCCCGCAGCGGAAACCGTACGATACTTGTTGACCTGGACCTTCGTAAACCGGCCCAGTTCCGTATCTTTGAAGAATACTCCGAATATCATACGGACCTCTGCAACGCCCTCTCAGGCCGCCCGGTAACCGGCACAATGATAAGCAAGGTTCCGGATGAAGAGCTGTATGTGATATACAACACAAGGGAAAACAGCAAATCCACCGAGCTTCTTACAAACGGCACCCTGGAGACCATCCTCAATTACCTGAGAAAGGAATTCGACTTTGTAATCCTTGATACGCCGCCCATGGATGCGGCTGCCGACCCCGAAGCCATAGCCTCTATGGCAGACGCCTCACTCTGTGTAGTAAGAGAGCACACCTCCCGCGTGCGCGACATCAACGACATGCTGGATATCCTGAACTCCTGCAAGGCAAAGCCGGTCGGCTGCGTATTCAACGACGCATACGACTACCTCGGCCAGAACCTTGGCGGCTACGGATATGGATACGGCTACGGTTACGGATACGGATATGGATATGGTTACGGCCGCTACGGTTATGGCCGCTACGGCTACGGACGATATGGCTACGGCCGCTATGGAAGCAATTCTGAGAACAAATAGTCAGGCGTAAAAAAAGAATGGACTGGTATCCTGGCAGCACAGATTAAAAGGATAACATCCTCACGATAAGAAATATACATAATATAACTATGCGATAAGAAACAGACAAAATATAACCACACAATAAGAAACAGACAAAACAGAACTACCCAATAAGAAACAGACAAAACCTGACCTCACAATAAGGAATACGAAAACGCAATGAGTGAACAGCAAAGAACAAGAACACAATCGAATACAGAACAGACGGCCTCTGGAGCCAGGTCTGCAAAGGTAACAGCGAGGACTGCCCATTCATCGGCAAACCAGCTGGATCTGCTGTCCCTCATCGACGATGTTGTAAAAGGGCTGATGCGCCACTGGCTCCCGGTTCTCGTCACATTAAGCGTGCTGTCCTCGGTTTTTTTCTGGTACGGCAAAAACTATGTGACCCCGGTATACCAGGCCTCCTGCACCTTCCTTGTAAATACGTCAAGCTCGGTCAACTACTCAAACAACTACTACAGCGTCAGAGCAACGACCCAGATAGCCAACACCTTCCCCTATATAATCAAAAACGATGCCCTCCAGGACATCATCGAGGAGGATCTTGGCGTATCCGAAGTCCCCGGGACTATCACTACGACAGCCCTTCAGGACACAAACATGATGACCATAAACGTGCAGGCCGAAAGCGGTCAGATGGCCTATGACATCCTGCAGTCAGTGCTCCGCAACTACAGTTCCGTGGCCAAAGCCGTCCTCGGCGAGACCGACCTTACCATCATGAATGAGAGCGGTGTCCCCGGATGGCCCATCAACGCTGTTGGCGGCCGCAGGTATGCCCTGTACGGTTTTCTCGCAGGCCTCCTTCTGTGGATCGCCCTGTTTGCGCTGACTTCATATTTCAAAAAGACGATACGCCAGGAGAACGATTTCAACCGCCTCCTGAGTGTCAAATGCCTGGGCTCAACTCCCAAGGTAAGGCTGAAAAAGCGTACAAGAGCCAAAAAAGGCTCACTTCTTATTACCGATAAATACATATCCTACGGATTTACCGAAGGTATAAGAACTCTGCGTACAAGGATCGAACGCGACCACTCCGACACCGGAAACAAAGTGTATCTGGTATCAAGTGCTCTGGCAGGAGAGGGAAAGAGTACTATCTCAGCCAACCTTGCCCTGTCCCTCGCAGGCAAAAACTTAAACGTAGCACTGCTTGACCTTGACCTCAGAAATGCGTCCATACTAAAGGTACTCGGGCGAGAAGAAGCAAAGACCGGTCTTTCAGAGCTCCTGATGGGAAATGCCTCCCTGGAGGACATTATGATAACTGATGAAGATACGGGGCTTGTAATACTTCCCGCCGGCCACGCAGGACAGAACACACTTCAGGCCATAAACAGCGACAGGCTTGCCGAGGTCTTTGAAAAAGTACGCAGATGGGCCGACTATATCATAGTAGATACCCCGCCCAGCAGTATCCTTTCAGACGCGGCCTCCTTCGTGCAGTACGCCGATGGCGGCATCTTCGTGGTACGTCAGGACTACGCGCCGATAGAGCGCATCAAGGAGGGAATCGAGCTTCTGTCTGACACAGGCTTAAGTCTCACCGGATGCGTCCTCAACTACACCCAGGCCGGAATCACCGGATACGTGTACGGCTATGGCTACGGCTATGGAAGCGGCAGATACGGCCGATATGGCCGCTACGGCTATGGTTATGGAAACAGCCGTTCCTCATCAAAGAGGACAAGCGAATGACAGTTCAGAACATGTTCGTCTACTGCCTGTTCTGTCAGACAGAAAGGACTGAATACGTTGCCGGTGAGATCGAAAGAAGAGGAGTTCACCGCGCTTTCTCACCAACGATAGTAAAAAGGCAGCGGGTAAAAGGCGAGAACAAAGACGTCACATACCGGCTTTTCCCCGGCTACGTCTTTGTGTACTCCGAAACAGAACTGAACACTTCAGCAGAATTTAAAGAGATCCGCGGAATCATACGCCGTCTCGGAAACGTTGAAGACAATTTTCTCCTCAAAGGCGCCGACCTTGATTTTGCCATGCGCCTGTACCAGAAAGACGGTATGGTAGGCCAGGTGACCGTGTTTAAAGAAGGAGATAATGTACGTATAGACGACCCCATGTGGAAAGGCATAAAAGCAACGATCACCAGGATTGATTACAAAAAAGAAAGAGCCCGGGTAGAATTCAACTTCGCCGGGACGAAATGCAGCACATGGGTGGCAATATCACTCATAGAGGGAAAAGTGTAACTAATATCAGACAAAAGCACCCGGTGATCCATCTGAATCATATTTGCATTAAACACATTGCTATATAGTAAGATAGCGATGACTCTTTTAAAGTTGGAATCAAGTGAAAAAGTGATTGAAACAAACCGCCTGTGCAGAGGACATGAATATAGCTTACAGCATCCCACAAAAGAAGCAACTGACTAAGCAGGTGCTTAGTATCTCTGCGGTGGCCTGCCGGGGGATACATCACCGAACACACTTTGCATAGATCACCGGAGGCTGTCACGCAGGCTTTCATGGCGAAGCTATGCCCTGATTCAGGCTCCATCAACAGATAATACAAAATAATTCGTATCTGTTCAGAACCTGTCCTGAACAGATACGCAACGGGCGATGCTCCGCATGCAAAATCGCCCGTTGCCTGCCAAATCTACGTTTTCGTACGCCCTCAGCAGCAAGTGCTTCGGGCTGTTCTGAACAGTTACAATAATTCATATTATTCCATATAACGGAATAAAATAACAAAACAATACATCTCAGGGAGGTCATAATGAAAGCTAAAAGAATACTGTCATTATTATTATCAACTGCGGTTATAACCACGTCGATTCCTGTCGCTGCTGCGGCAGAATCAGCCGACGATACGACAGCCGGATTGACCTCCGAAGCAGATATCTCCTCCTCAGATGAAGCAGAAGCCGCGTCCTCAAATGAAGCAGATGCCGCGCCTGAGTCCGGCTCAGATTCTGATTCTGCCCCCGAAGCAGAAGCCTCCTATACAATGGACAGCTCCGATCGAGGCAGAGTTACGGTCAAAAGCCACACGCTCCCATGCTATCTGCTGTATTTTAACACAGAAAAAGACATTCCGGTTTACTTTGCGGACGGTGTGGATGAAATCCCATACATCAGCCTTGCTGACTGGAAGGATATAATGAAAGCTTTACACACCGATATCTTCGAGGAAGAGGGCTACGGTCTTGAGATGGAAGCCGACGGGCATATAGTAACCTACACTCGTGAAAATACCTACACGGCAGTCTTCGACTTCAAGGAAGGAACCATAACCTTCGAAGACTTTGATTCCTTTTTAAAAGCTCCGGGCAATACAAATCTGCTCGACACCGTAGCAAGCAACCAGACGATCGAAGATTACAAACCGGCTCTGCTAAGGCGCCTGCAGATAGGCTCATATGACCGGTACGGAAAAGAGATAGTCCTTAATCTGAGCGATTATGACATCCCTGTATACTGGTCGGAAGAAGACAGTCTGTATCTGCTTCCGCTTCAGACCCTCGGCGACTTCTTTACATCATTATGGATGGAGATAAACCCGTTCTACAATGAAAAGGGAATATATCTGACAAAGCAGGGAATATTCCAGATGGGCGGTTCCCTTACTGATATCGGCGTGGCTGTCTTTGGAACAGAAGAAGATAAGGAAAAGAACAAAGAGGAAAGAAGGAAAAAATACTCTGACGCCGATCTTGACAGCCCCAACGGCCCGATAAGTGAGGAGCTTGCCTGGTACAACTACTGTGAACTGTGCCTGGCACTCGACAACCTTTACGGCCTGAAGGAGCAGCACGGCATCGACAGCTTTGACGAATTCTTCGACGAAGCCGGCTATCGCCCTAACCTTACCAGCATCGATCCCGGAAGGATCGACGGTGCACTGGAGGATGTCATCCATTACAATCTGGACGACCAGCATTCGGGATTCCGCAGGATGTCTCCTTTTACCATAGCACCCCTGTCCTATGACAATAGCGGACTTTCAGTGCTTTTGGACGAAAAGGATCAGACAAGATACCGCGACGCAAGATCAGCCGCAGACCATGAAATACCTCCCTATGAGGAAGTAGGAAATACCGCATATATAACATTTGACGGCTTTAACATGGGACACCATGCGGATGAGTATTACAGCCCTGATACTGAAATCGAAGTGCAGGAAACACCGGAAGATCAGTCCGGTGATACCGTTGCGCTGATTCATTATGCACACGAACAGATCACAAGAGAAGACAGCCCGATCGAAAATGTAGTGCTCGACCTCAGCCTTAACAACGGAGGGCATATTGACGCAGGCGCAGTTGTCGCTGCCTGGTTCCTGGGCGAAGCAGAGCTTGATATGATGAGCTCCCTCACAGGCGCCATGTCATCCGGGATCTATCAGCTGGATGCCAACCTGGATACCTCCTATGACGAGGATGACACACTGGGCAGCAGAAATCTGTTCTGCCTTACCTCCCCGGTGACCTTCTCAAGCGCAAATTCAGTTGCCAGTATCTTAAAACAATCCCACAGGGTAAACCTGATAGGAAAAACGTCCGGAGGCGGAAGCTGCATGATCCTCCCGCTGTCGACAGCGATAGGCACCTGCATCACAATATCATCCCCTATCAACATGGCATCCATAAAGAACGGAACCTACAGCATAATAGACTCCGGCATAGAGCCGGACTTTACAATAGCAAAGCCCGAGAGCTTCTACAACCGCGAAGCATTGACGGAATATATAAACAATCTGTTCTGATCAAATGATATCATAGATCCGGATTTGTACAAAAACTGTACAAAAACTGTTCGGAAACTGTTCAAAAGCAGTTTCAAAAACAGGTCAGAAACACTTTAAACACTTTTGAACTTTTGAACAGGTTATTCTTAAAAAGGCGTGGATTATTACGCATATGTACGTAAAGATATATGTAAACAAACAAAACAAGCGGCCGGCCCAAAAGCCTTGCCGGATGATAATAATAATTCAATGACCAGGAGGAAATAAAAATGTTCAAAAAAGGATTAATGATAGCAGCAATGATGTGCATGTTCAGCATGGCAGCAGTAATGAGTGTAACCGCAGAGGAGGCTGCAGCAACAGAGACAACTGAAGCAGCCGAGACAACAGAAGCAGCCGGGGCTGAAGAGACAGAACAGTCAGAAGGCTCCATTCACCTGTCATCCCTCGAGTGGAACGATGCCATGCAGCAGATGTTCGTGTCTGACGGCTTTGCCGGCACAATTTACGACATAGATGCACTCGGCATGCAGATGCTGGTTCCGGAAGGCATGGAAAAGAGACAGCCTACCGACGAAGAAAAAGAACAGGAAACCATCCTGGTATTTGAGAACGAAGAAGAAGGACAGAAGATAGAACTGGTACTCGGCAAAATCAGCGACTGCAAAACCCTCGACGATGTCAAGGCCTTCATGGAAGAGCAGATCCCCGGAATCCAGATAGCACCTACAAAGATCAACGAATATGACACACTGGTATACGGAAGCGAACAGACCAACTCCATGTGCGTACTGATAGGCGCCGGAGACGCAGGCTTCCTGCGAGTAATCTGCCGCCCCATCAACGACCCGCAGATGAACAAACTGTACTCATACGTAGCAGCATCGATCCAGGAAATTAAATAATCTGAAAAATAAGACAGGGGACGGTTCTCTGTCTTATTTTTATAAGACAGAGAACCGTCCCCTGTCTTACTTTAA
>JAFUCO010000029.1 GCA_017459635.1 Blautia sp.
ACATGGTATAAGCCTCCTGATTCTATATGGTTTTGACCTAATTCCATTATAGCATATTTGGGAAGCTTATACCTTTTTTATTTAACAATCATTAGGAAATTTCAATGTTTTACGTAACTATTAGGTTGCGAAGTATGAGTACTTTTTTCTTCTCCCTTGCCGGCAGGACTTCTACTCCGTCCATCTCCCTGCCGATCAGAGGATTCACTGTACAGCGTCTTGTTGAAGTCGCGGCTCTTTCTGCCATGCAGGTAAAACAGCGAAGGCATTTTACGATCTCGTCGTCTCTGTTTTCAACGACCTTTCTGGGCAGAAAAGGATCGGCCAGAAGCGCTCTTGCCATGTAAACGATATCCGCTTTTCCCGATGCAATGATCTCTTCAAGAAAAGCCGGATCATTTAGGCCTCCTATGGTTGCAACGGGTTTGCTGACATGTTTTTTGATCTCCGCGGCCATGTAGACATTCACCCCGTGGGGTGTGAACATGGACGGGTGCGTACGGCCAAAAGTCCTCTGATATGTGCCGGCCGAAACATGGATTATATCCACATAGGGCTCGATCATTTTGGCTATTTCCACACCGTCTGCCAGAGAATATCCCTCCGGCACAAGCTCTTCTCCGCTCATTCGGAACTCAATCGGGAAAAAAGGGCCGACTGCTTCGCGCACTGATTTAAGCACTTCTGTCGCAAAGCGGCAGCGGTTTTCCAGGCTCCCGCCGTATTCATCCGTACGATTGTTAAACATCGGTGAAAGAAACTGGTTAATGAGCCAGCCATGTCCGCCGTGGACCATGACCATCTCAAATCCGGCTCTCTTTGCCAGCCCTGCCGCATGTCCATAGGATTTTACTATATCGTCAATCATTTCTTTTGTAAGGGCTCTTACCTGAACGCCGTCCTGGCGGACAGTGTCAGAAGGTCCCCATTGATGCATCGACTTCTGTTTGGTCTTGTCTGTCATATATGTCCCGGCATACATCCCGGAATGTGAAAGCTCTATAGACGGAATGGCTCCATGGCGGCGAATGGCATCAGCAGTATATGTTGCACAGGACAGGGAATTAAGAATGCTTTCGTCCAGATGATAGGCATGAGAGCCGTCTGTAGCCGGATGCACCATCAACTCGCTCACCGTTACAGCTGCTGCCCCGCCACGGGAGCGCAGTTCATAAAATGCAGTGGATTTTGGGCCAATACAGCCATCATTCGCAATGTCCGTACCGCCCATAGGCGCAGAAAACATACGGTTGCGGAATGTGGTACGCCCTATGGTTATCGGACTGCTGAGATGTGGATACTTTCTTTCCATACAAACCTCCGTATTATCTGTAATCACTGATATTTCAAATCCGACACTGTGTTTGCTGACTTGAACCATTCTTAAGTTAAAGCCTGCTAAATACGCTTAGCATCACGTGCTTAAAACTATCCTGAACATTTTAATAATACATTATGATCAATTGATTTTCCATCTTTATATTGCAGTTTTTGTCTTTATTATGCACAAAAAATGACAGGGGGTAAAGTAAGACAGGGGACGGTTCTCTGTCTTATTTTAATAAGACAAAGAACCGTCCCCTGTCTTACAGCCCCTTTTTTCTATAAGAGTCAAAAAGAGCGTGCCCGGGGAAAGGGGGGGTGTGGGGGGAAAACGTCGGACTTCGCAACTCTGAGAGTGTTTCCCCCCCACACCTTTCGGAGAAATACCCCACACTTCAGAGATAAAGCACTGGGCTATATTCTGAAAAAAACCCTTTTTTTCACATCCCCTTATTCGCTCCTGAGGGCGTCTATCGGGTTAAGATTCGCCGCTTTTACTGATGGCAGGAGGCCGAAGATTATGCCTATCGCCATGGAAAACAGGACGGAAAGGGCGATTGCCGGTATACTTATCGCGGAGGGTGCGCCTGATATCCTTGATACTGCCTGGGACAGGCCTACTCCGGAGGCAACTCCTATTATTCCTCCGATGCTGGTCAGAACGGAAGCTTCTGTAAGGAACTGTGCGAGGATAATATTCTTCCTTGCCCCGATCGCTTTTTTAAGTCCTATTTCTCTGGTCCTTTCGGTAACTGAGACAAGCATTATATTCATGACACCGATGCCGCCCACCAGCAGTGAGATGGAGGCGATCCAGATAAGCTGCTGGCTTGTGCTTTCACTCAGCTTCTGCATGTTCCTTACCTGTTCCATGATGTCATCGGCTTTGTACGCGAAACTGGTATCCATCTTTTTATTGTCTATGACAGAATTCAGTATATCAGCCGCATTTTTGCCTGCAGCGCTCATGCTGTCGGTCGAGTCCGCTTTAATTACCACGTTCTGCGGCTCATCAAATTTAAAAGGAATCGGCCAGGAGGTATCGGGGATCATGATAGTGCCTACCGCATCTTCAACATACATATCGTAGTCCGCAAGGTCTTCCATTTTGGGCAGGTACTCTTCTTTTTTGCCTGCTACACCTATGATCACGAACGGCTCCTGCTCTATTTCAAGTATCTCCCCGACGGGATTTTCCCCCAGAAACAGGTTTCCTACGACATTTGTATCCACTATCGCGACTTTTGCATAACCTTCAAAATCCCCCGGCATGAAATTCCGGCCCGTAATGATATTATACCCGCATGTATCAAAGTAGTCACCGTCTATGCCAAGTACGGCTCCACCTGAAAAACTGGTTTCTCCGTAATAAACTCCGGCATATGATCTGCTGTAGAAAAATGTTGCATTCAGTATATTTTTCTCTTCTCTTATCTGTTCCTTCTGAAGGTCTTCTATCACAGGAGGCATTTTTCCTGACTCTGAATCAGGGTAATACTCATAATCACCATCATACAATGTGATGTTGACCGTATTGTTCCCCGCGCCTATAAGATCTTCTTTTATCTGTTCACTTGTGCCCTTTATGGTAGAAACGATCGAAATAATGGAGGCTATCCCGATGATGATACCAAGCATCGTCAGGAAAGACCTCATTTTATGCGACCATATTCCCTGAAATGACAGCCGTATGTTTTCAATCATCTTTTCTCTGCTCCTTTATATCATACTGTTCCCGTACAGGTCATTCAGAGATGCTTCTTCCGTGACAGCCCCTTCAACAGCTTTTTCGCTGTATGGGAAAGCCAGTTTGTCGTCCTCCTTCAGTCCTTTTGATATTGTCACTGTATAGCCATACTGGTCGGTCTTCTCTACTTTCACATATTGTTTTTTCAGTCTTCCGTCATCGTCTTTCATTACATAGCTCTGACCATTGTCGCTTCGGACAAAAGATTTCTGTATCTTAACGCCCTTGCTGTTCGCTGCTTCCGTCAGTGTCTTTATGGACGTTATATATGTATCTTCGTCCAGTCCTTCCTGCCCTTCTTTTATTGAGGCTGTAAACATGTACTGTGACGCGTTCGGGTTGCTGCTGTAATATCCATCCCCACCTTCCTGGTCTATAGGATAATCCGTAATGTCGATAATCTCGCCCCTTATCTCATCTCCCATATCCGTCGCACACAATATCTCCGTACCCTTTTCGATCTTCCCAAGGACCATTTCGTTTATCTGTCCCTGGATATAATAGCTTTCTTTTGATTTTATTTTTATCACGGATTCCATGTTATCTGATATCTTAGACAGGTCTCCCACGTAAGTGACAGTACCGTCAAGCTTACTGAACACTTCTGTTGCAGCAACTTTTTTCTGCAGTCTGGCAATTTTCATCTCCGATTCTCTGATGGAATACTCAAGCCCGCGTATCTGCTGCTCCTGCTCCCTTATCGCTCTGTTCCTGTCTTCGGCTGTTACGCTCTGATCCACTTCATCATCTGAATAATCGTCATCCCAGTATTCTTCTTCCCATTCCTCGACTTCCCATTCCTCTTCGTCGTCTTCGTCATCTTCATCGTTATCTTCGTTTACATATACTTTTGATTTTTCATCCGGATCATGCGGCCCTTCAGCATCCTCATTCCCGTTTCTCAGGTAATAGTTGAGCCGCATATTGTCCCTGTCTTCCATATCCGTGATATCTTCTGTATCATAGAGTTCCAGCTGGTACCAGTAACCCTGTTCATTTATCATCTCTGCTCCGCTTTCGTCGTATCCCATCATACGGTTTAGGAACGATCCTTTTAAAACTACATATCCGTCTTCAGCGTCATCGGCAAGGCAGAGAAAAATATACGGGTCTGATTCCGTTCCGCTCCCTTTATATGGTTTCGAATCATACTTCAGCGTCCTGTAAAACGCAGGCTTCTCCGGAGGTTCATCTTCTTTCACTGTATCTTCGTCTTTATCTGTTCTTTCTGTATCCTCGATTTCCGCAGCCTGCTCCGGCTCCTCCTGATGGATGGTTTCTTCAGTCTCTTCAACCAATACGGCATATCCCGGTCCGACTGTGATGTCCCCGGCAGTCTCTTCTTCCGGTAAAATTTCTCCTTCTAATGAAGATTCTTCTGTCAGAACATCATCTTCAAGTATCAGTTCTCCATCTTCCCCTGCTTCTATCTGGTCATATATATATCCTCCGGATTCAGGCCGGGCTTCATATAAAACCTCTTCTTGTTCATACAATTCAGGAATCTGCTCTTCCTGTACCTCATATAATGCTTTTTCTTCCTCTGACCCGCCATCCGTGAGTAGGTCTCCCGCAATGTCGGAAACCAGGTCTGCCGCAAGCAGCATCGGAGTGGCAAAAGCGGTATACATGCTGCTTCCTGCTGAGCTTTCCTGTTCTTCCTGGAGAGCTCCTCCGTTTTGAAGACTGTAGAGCCTCGCCCTTGCTTTTTCAAGGTTTATCTTGTGTTCTTCATTTTCATACAGCGCAATGCTTAATTCCATTTCCGGAATAGTTGTGTCGACAGTCATCAGAAGATCGCCTTTTTTTACGCTTATCCCTTCTCCGACCAGCAATTCCTTAACCATTACATCCTTGTCTATCTTTACATTCTGGATTATATTTGAAACAATATTACCGGAAAGGGAAGTGTCCTCTTCTTCCCATCCCATTTCTGAATCGATGAGTTCTTCCAGTTTTACTACTTTTACTCTGGGTATCCTCTTTTCTCTTATATAAAGAGCTCCCCTGTATATCCCTCCTGCAGCCAGGGCCGCAGTAAGAATGACCGCTGCGATTTTTTTAACCATCACTGCCACCTCCAATCACCTGGTCAGGGCTTTTGTCCAGTTTACTCTTCCCGATTATCGTCATCTGTCCATTCGTCCCCATCGCCCGCATCATCTTTATAAAAGCCGTCTTCTGCCATGGAATCTCCTTCAGTCTCATACTCCGATGATTCATCGGAGTAATTATCCGTTGTCTCATCGGAGTAAGATTCTTCTTCGTCCCATTTCATCGTCTGGTCCAGAGAGCCCTGCCTGGTCTTCATTCCTTCTTCCAGCCCATCCACAGGATATGCAAGGCTTTCACTTTCCTTAAGACCTTCTCTAATCTCATACTCCTGCAGGCTTTCATCGTATTCTCCCAATACCACTCTCCTTATGGCCAGCCTGTCATTTTCAGAGCACCATACAAAGCTGCTTCCGTCATCATTTTCATTGATAAAATATTCCGGGAGCCATATTCCGTCTTTAGCCTCTCCCTGCCCAAGATCCTTTTCAATATAAACATGCTGTCCAAGAATCAGGCCGTCAGAATCTCCCAGTTCAATATAAAACGGGTATGTGCTTGAAGATGTCATCATATCTCCGCCGGAATTGTAGCTGTCTGAGTTGCCTGAAGCTTTGCTGTTCTTATTGTCAATATTTAAAATGATCCCGTTCCAGGTTCTGGTCTTATCGGCCCTGGAACGTATTATTACAGGCTCTCCAGGGGTTATATCATCCCTGTTCAGTTCATTTATGGTTCCTTTTACCCTGTATGATCCAGTACTGAGGATAGTCATAAATGCCGAATCTGTGTTTCTGTCTGAATATGAAGACGATTCCTGATCAAGAGTGTTCGATATGACACTTGAATCCTCAGTTCCTTCTATTCTGCCTGTATCTATCTTTTGTATGATCCCATCTATCTGGCTTGTAACCTGAGTGTTTTCTGTAGACTGTTCAAGCCGCTCTATTTCCATCTGCTTTTTCTTTTGTTCGTACTCATTCTTTTTAAGTTCCAGTTCTTTGTTCTGTATCTCTATTGTATAATGAAGCTGGTTGTTTGCATTATCAGGCTTCTGTATTTCTGCTCTGTATGTATCCAGTTCGTTTGACAGACCTGCCGCCTGATTCTGCAGGTTTTCCATTTCAAGTCTTGCCTCTTCCAGGCTTTCGATTATTTTGCTCAGGTCATATTCAAACAGTACCTGTCCTTTTTGGACCTCGTCCCCGACTTTTACAAACACGGTCCCGACCTTCTTGCTGTCCTCTATCTGTACGGGGACAGTTTCCTGAGGCTCTACCATCCCTGCATATCTGTTTGAAGGTGCAGGCGTCTTTCCTGTTATCGTTCTTATGTCCGTAACATATACTGTACTATTGTCAGCTTTACCCTTTAAAGACCAGCCTCCATTATGATAGATCCAGCCCGCCGTTCCACCCGCTGCAATGAGGAGTGCTGCTATTATAATAGTTGCTTTTTTCATCATTCTTTTCCTGTCTTTCTTCTTTTTATTGTTTTATTACCTTTTAATATACTATACCGATAATTATCGAACGTATTATAGGAGTTTCCAAAGGGGCTGTAAAAAAGTAAGACAGGGGACGGTTCTCTGTCTTATTTTTAAAAGACAGAGATCCGTCCCCTGTCTTACTGAGAGTCGTCCCCTGTCTTACTTATTGGTGAATATTCATTACTTATATACGAAGATATTTACCGGCAGGCACAGTTTTCACAAATCCTTTAAAATCCCCTTTAAAATCTCCCCTTGTTTAATTATCATCCGTATGATACAATCCTTTCATCGTCTGCAAATGAGGATTGAACGACAGTAGTAAGAGCTGCATTTTTTGCCGGTTTTCGTGATTGCTGTGTTCCGCTTTTGTTTTGGGCGATGCTGGTCGAAGACCCCCCAGGATAAAAAACAGACAGCATGAGTTTAAAATGCCGCAGGTCTGCTGCGGCTTTTTTAGTCCTAAAGTAAGACAGAGAACCGTCCCCTGTCTTAATTTAATGAGGATCTGAAAATGAGGAAAAAGGTAATCATCGACTGTGATCCCGGTATTGATGACAGCCTGGCCGTGATGCTTGCGCTGTCTATGGAGGAGCTGGAGGTCGCAGGCATAACGATCGTCGCGGGAAACTCCCCGGCAGAAATGGGGTACGAAAATATCCTGAAGGTTCTTAAATTTATGGATCGTCTTGATGTACCGGTGTTTATCGGGGCAGACAGGCCCTTAAAAAGAGAATATATAAATGCACTTGATACTCATGGTCCGGATGGACTTGGCGGGAGCTTTCTCCCGGTCGTTCCGTCCTCATCATATATTAAGCAGCAGAAAACAGCAGCCGAATTCATTTCCGAGGTCCTTCCCGGAGGGGGAATCTCTGTTATTGCTCTTGGACCGATGACAAATCTTGCTGTTCTGGCCGAAGCTTACCCTGAAGCCTTTAAAAGCATCGACACTCTTGTATCAATGGGCGGTTCCTTTAAAAGCCCTGGTAATTGCTCCCCTGTTGCAGAGTACAATTACTGGTGTGATCCTGATGCTGCCGCTTATGTTTACCGCGAGATGGACAGAGCAGGCAAAAAGATCCACATGGTTGGGCTTGATGTTACACGCCGTATTGTATTGACCCCGGATCTACTTGCTTATATGAAACGCCTGTCTCCGCATATCGGCTCATTCGTTGAAAAGATCACACAGTTCTACTTTGATTTTCACTGGGAATGGGAGCACATTATCGGCTGTGTGATCAATGACCCACTTGCTGTCGCATACTTTGCACAGAGAGACCTCTGCAGCGGTTTTGATTCCTATGTACAGATAGAAACTCAGGGGATCAGTATCGGGCAGAGCGTAGTCGATGCGATGGATTTTTACAGGCACAGTCCAAACGCTGTCGTGCTGACGGAAACTGATCCCCAGGCGTTCTTCCGGCTGTTTTTTACCAGGCTGCTTCGTCTTGACAGCGAACCTGACCTGCTTGAAAAACTGACAAAATAAATTATAAAGGAGAAATATATGATCGATTCCACCCGCCAATCTGCTGCGTCAGCAAACGAATACTTTTTATCTATCAGAAAACTTTGCATGATAGCATTTGCCATAGTCCTTAATGTGGTTGGAGGCCAGATAGCCTTCATGCTGCATCTGCCCATTTATCTGGACAGCATGGGAACTATCATGACAGCCATTATCTATGGTCCCGTCTATGGGATATTTCCCCCTTTGCTTTACGGGCTGGTAATGGGATTTACTACCGACATCTTTTCACTGTACTTTATGCCTGTCGGAATCATATTGGGGCTTATGACCGGTATTATTTCCAGACATTATTCCTTCAGGGGATGGAAAATATTTCCAGGTGCTCTGTTTATCACCATACCCGGTACTATCGTAAGCTCGATCATCACAGCTGTTCTGTTCGGCGGAATTACTTCCTCCGGTTCCTCTGTGATCGTTCAGTTTCTGAATAAAATGGGGCTCGGCCTTACTGTCAGCGTCTTTGTTGTGCAGATACTGACGGATTATCTGGATCGCCTGCTTTCACTGTTTCTTGTCACGAGGCTTATGCAGGTCATTCCGCGGCAGCTGTATCGAGAGTAGAATCAGGATAACTGTTCATAACATCCTGAAGTGCCTGCTTCCATCGGCTGTTAAAACTTGTCTGCTGCGCAGCCGGCTGCAGGAAATATAACCTGACAGATTCAAATAATACCTGGCTTCACAAATACATGATCATATCACAGGAGTTCACATGAAAGTGCTTATCACCGGCACGTCCCGCGGTATTGGCCGCGCCTGTGCCCTGAAGTATATTAAAGAAGGCCATGAGGTGATTGGAATTGATGTACGGAAGAGCACCATTCTCCTGCCGCACTCTTACACTCATCATCAGGCAGATATAACCGGAAGCCTTCCTGACATTGACAATGTTCAGGTCCTTGTTAATAATGCAGGTGTGCAGGAATCCGGCAGAGATATTGATGTAAACTTAAAAGGAACCATTGCGGTTACGGAAAAATACGGCATCACTCCTTCCATCAGGTCCATCGTCTTTATGGCATCCTCAAGTGCTTCAAACGGAGCAGAGTTTCCGCTTTATGCCGCAAGCAAAGGTGGCGTCGTGGCTTATATGAAAAATGTTGCTCTGCGGGTAGCGCCTTATAAAGCTACCTGCAACAGCATCTCTGCTGGCGGGGTCCTGACAGAGCTCAATGATCACATAATAAAAACGCCCCGTCTGATGCGTGCATGCCTCAAAGAAACACTGCTGCACAGGTGGGCCTATCCTGAGGAGATCGCGGAATGGTGTTACTTTCTTACGAACTGTAATTCCAGCATGACAGGCCAGGATCTGCTGATAGACAATGGAGAGCAGCTGCGGTCTAATTTTATATGGTAGATTTACTTGATTCCTTGCTCTGTCCGGCTTGCGTATAGGTGAGGCGTCTAATTTCATAGGGCAGATCAACTTGATTCCGTTATTATTCCTTTGAGTATGATTCCCTTCGATGCAGCCTCCGGTAGATTCCAATGCTGCACAGTGAATATGGAAATAAAAGACAATACGCAGCCTGACGCAGTTCCGATAAGCCTGACTTGGCGACGGACTTAAACAGAATTTCAATGAGGAGGATCTTTTTTAATGAAAGAATACAGATTTTACGGATGGGAAACTGCGGATGTAAAAGACAAGAATGGACTTACACCGCGTGACTACTATGATATACTTTCAGATATCTGGTGCGCCGGGACTTGTGCTCCCCGCATGAGGGACAACTGGAGCCCCGGGAACAAGACCCTTGGGCAGTGCTCCATCACCGCCTTTCTGATCCAGGATATTTACGGAGGAAAAGTCAGGGGAATTGTAAGACCGGGCGGAAACTATCATTGCTTCAATGATGTAGATGGATGTGTGTTTGATCTGACAAGCGAACAGTTCGGAAACGAAAAGCTCAACTACGATAATTGCCCGGAGCAATACCGGGAAGTACACTTCACAAAAGAAGAAAAAAGGCTAAGGTACGAATATCTGCGCTCCTGCCTGAAAGAAGCGCAGGCGCAATGATACTGAGTGACAGACAAATACATTGGCGAATGAGTTCTGATGCAGTGACTCTTTAACGTGGATGCTTTTTTGAGACAGGGGGCGGTTCTCTGTCTTATTCACTGTCGTATTCATATGTAGAAATGAATCGGGGACGGTTGAAAACAGATGCCTGTTCATCCGTCTCCAGGTTCGTTCCTGCCTTTATTCAGGTTTTCTTAGTTCCCAGAATGCAACTGCGCTTGCGGCTGCTACATTAAGGGAATCCACTCCGTGAAACATCGGGATCTTCACCGTATAATCACACTCTTTAATCGTCTCAGGCGAAAGTCCTGTTCCCTCTGCCCCCATAATTACAGCAAGTTTGTTTTCAGTTTTAAGTACAGGATCATCGACGGAAATGCTTTCGTCGCTGAGCGCCATTGCTGCTGTTCTGAATCCCATTTCCCGAATCAGCTTCATCCCCCTGCCCGGCCATACCGAATCCTTCCTGATTTTAGCGACTGGAGGGACATTACCCTTCTGTATAGAATCCTCTGCCGGTATCCGCTTTGCAGAGGAGCAGTCAGCTGCAAAACCATCACTTAAATCTGCACGGTTCCGGCAATCGTCTATCCTGCATCCGGAATAATCCAGAGTCTCATTGCTGATATATGTATATGGAATCTGAAAAACAGTTCCCATGCTGACACGTGATGCCCTGCGGTACAATGGATCGCTGCAGGATTCAGTTAAAAGGACTGCATCCATTCCAAGAGCCGCAGCGCTGCGGAAAATCGCCCCGACATTTGTCGGGTTTTCAACATCCTCAAGGATCACGATTCGCTTTGCATCCCTGCATATTTCCTGCACATTCTTAAGCTTTTTCCTTCTCATGGCACAAAGCGCGCCTCTTGTCATCGGAAATCCCGTCAGTTTTTTAAGGACATCAAGCGGAGCAGTATAAACCGTTGCCTCCGGACTCCTGGCAATCACGCTCTCTGCTTCATTCAGATATCTTTCCTCTATCAAAAATGAAACCGGCTTATAACCCGCCAAAAGCGCACGGCTTATAACATTCGGGCTTTCGGCGATAAAAATGCCGGGATCAGGTTCATTGAAGCGCCGAAGCTGAACCTCATTCAGACGCGCATAAACATCCAGCTCAGGATCCTCAAAATCCACAACTCTCCTGATATTATTAATATCCATTGCAGGTTCCTTTCCAGGTAAATGTATGGTCTCGTTCTATTCTAACAAAACAAAACAATCATTACAACCATGGACGGGAGAACACAGAGGACGGTTCTCTGTACTGTCAAGGCAGCACAGAGAACCGTCCCCTGTCTTATTTTACTGTACCGATCTGAATCCGTTCTCGAGATCTGCAATTATATCATCTATGTGCTCCGTTCCTATAGAAAGCCTTATTGTGTTTTGCCCTATTCCCTGATCCTGCAATTCTTCGGGTGAAAGCTGTGAGTGCGTTGTTGTTGCGGGATGAATAACCAGGCTCTTTACATCGGCGACATTTGCAAGCAGTGAGAATATCTTAAGGTTATCGATGAACTTCCAGGCTTCTTCCTTGCCGCCTTTAATATTGAAGGTAAATATCGAAGCTCCGCCGTTCGGGAAATATTTTTCGTACAGTTCGTGGTCGGGATGATCAGGCAGTGATGGATGATTTACTTTTTCTACCTGAGGATGTTTGCTCAGGTACTCAACGACCTTCTTTGTATTCTCTGCATGCCTGTCAAGCCTGAGCGAAAGGGTTTCCACTCCCTGCAGCAACAGGAAAGCATTGAACGGTGAGATCGTTGCGCCGGTGTCACGAAGCAGGATCGCTCTGATAAAGGTCACAAAGGCTGCCGGGCCAACCACATCATAGAAAGATACCCCATGATAGCTCGGGTTAGGTGCTGCAATATTCGGGTACTTTCCGCTGGCGCTGAAATCAAATTTACCTGACTCAACGATTATGCCGCCCAGTGTAGTGCCATGTCCGCCGATGAATTTAGTCGCTGAGTGGACTACTATATCAGCGCCATGCTCGATAGGCCTTATCAGGTATGGGGTGCCGAAGGTGTTGTCGACAACTACCGGGATCCCGTGTTTATGGGCAATTTCCGAGATTGCATCGATATCCGGGATATCACTGTTCGGATTTCCAAGGGTTTCAAGATACACTGCTCTGGTATTTTCTTTTATAGCAGCTTCTACTTCGTCGAGGTTATGAGCATCTACGAAGGTCGTTTCAATTCCGTACTGGGGAAGTGTGTGGGCAAGAAGGTTATAGCTTCCGCCGTAAATGGTTTTCTGCGATACTACGTGGCCTCCATTTGCAGCCAGAGCTTCAATTGTATAGGTGATAGCGGCAGCGCCCGAAGCCAGGGCAAGAGCGGCGCTTCCTCCTTCAAGTGCAGCAAGACGCTTTTCAAGCACATCCTGCGTAGAATTGGTGAGTCTGCCATAAATGTTGCCCGGATCGGCAAGTCCAAAACGGTCTGCTGCATGTTTGCTGTTGTGGAAAACATAAGAGGTTGTCTGATAAATCGGGACGGCGCGGGCATCTGTTGCCGGGTCGGCCTGTTCCTGTCCTACGTGAAGCTGCAGTGTTTCAAATCTATATTCGCTCATGTGTAAATCTCCTATATATATTGTGAAAGAATGATATTCAGAATCTGCAATGCCCGGATACCCGGCCGGTTTTATTTGCCCGGCAGCCGGGCATTCGATAAAATGCAGCATCATTCCGCATATCTTTTACGATTAATAACATCAGGTATGCCTCCTTCTTGATGAATTGAAAAGAGTATAACTCATAAACCCTACTATGTCAATAGGTTTTATCTGAAATATTTTATTTTTTTATTTCAGGAAAACTGATGTGAAGATCATCGGCAGTTAAGCTGTGTCGAACAGCAGACTTGCACAGCCGAAATTCTGTGGCGCATCTAATTAAAGTGTGCTATAATGATGCGAATAATCCTGAAGGGAATCTTTTATGCTTTTCGTTTGCACTGACATAATGTACAGCCGTAATTATACTTTTTCGTTTGCGGCGGCAAAGTTTACAGCTGGAATAATACTCTTCATTTACAGTGGCAAAGTTTACATATAAGAGTAAACAGTATGAAACACAGTAAGGAACATAGAAAATGAAACTAAATGACAGACAGCATCGGGTTTACGATATTATTATCAGCTTTCTGGCTGTATGTTCGATGATCCTTATCTTTATTGATTATAACGATGGCCTTAATGGCTGGAGGCTTTTGCTTAACCGTGGTCTTCTTGTTGTTTTTACAGCAGATTATCTTACACGGCTTCAGGCTGCTCCTGATAAGGGCGTGTTTTTCAGAACAAACATATTTGATCTTGTGGCTCTTATCCCGTTTCACGGGATTTTCATGCCGGCAGCAAATATCATGGTCGACGACGTTCTGAGGCTGTGCAATCTTCTTAAGTCACTGGCTTTTCTTGTACGTCCGCTGAAAAAGGCCAGCCTGTTTTTTAACACGAACGGTTTCAAGTACGTCATCATGGCAACCGTCGCCATGATCCTGTGCGGCGGCGTCCTGATACATTATGCCGAGGGGATGACTCTCTCCGACGGGGTCTGGTGGGCATTTGTAACGGCGACCACAGTAGGATACGGTGATATTTCCCCTCACACCTTTTACGGCAGAATAATCGCGATGGTGCTTATGCTTGTCGGTATCGGGCTGCTTGGTTCGGTGACCAGTACACTGACTGCTTTCTTTATGGGCCGCAGAAATGCTTCTGTAAAAAATGATACTCTGGAGATGATACAGAGCCGGCTTGAGAGATACGACGAATTGACAGATGAAGATATAGATCAGATATGTTCACTCCTTAAAGCTATGAAAAAAAAGAAAAAGCGCTGACAGACTTTTCGTTCTGCAGCGCCTTTCTTCATTTTACAGCTTCAGCATTTTTCTTACGTTTTCATGCTGTACATATACCGGGCTGCCGCTCCCCGCAGCCGTCATGCTGTACATATACCGTACCTGCGTTTTTTACGTGACGGTGTATGCCGAATCATCAAATCGTTCTACTCTTCCGAATAATCGGTATCCAGGGCAGCCTGAATCCTGTAATCAGGAAATGCCTTCTGAACATCGGCAACGATCTCCCTGTAAGATGCCTGCCTGTCATTTGCTTCAAAGCTTATCACTACATCGAACCGCATTGTCTTCTGATCCTTCAGCAGGTAAAAGCCATGTATCTGCCTTACATGATCATGTGAAAGTACGATTTCGCGCACTTTCTTTTCAACCTCCATGGCGTCTTTGTCCATAGTGTTGTATGAATAGACCCCCACAGCCGTCAGTATCACCCGGTGTTCCATAAACACTTTGACCTGAATATCCCTGATAAGCTGATCGATCTGCGCTGCCGAATAAAAATCCGGAACCTCGATGTGAATGGAACCGTTCCAGGTGTCAGGGCCATAATTGTTCAATACCAGGTCATAGGCTCCGCGCACATCATCAAATCCCGTCACTGTTTTTTTGATGTCCTTCGCCAGCTCAATATCATTCCGTTCGCCAAGTATCTGGGATATTGTGTCGCGAAGCATCTCTATACCGGATTTGATGATCACCACTGATATGACCGCGCCAAGCCAGGCTTCCAGTGATACGTGAAAGATCAGAAATATGCCGGCAGCGACAAGGGTCGAAGCTGATATTATTGAATCAAGTGTTGCATCCTCCCCGGAATTGACAAGAGAGTCCGAATTCACCTTCTCGCCGACCCCCTTTACATATCTTCCAAGTACTATTTTTACTACCACCGCTACAGCTACGATGATGAGCGAGATCGTATTATAATCCGGAGTCTCCGGATGAATGATCTGCTTTACAGATTCTATAAAGGAAGTCAGACCTGCATACAGCACGATCACGGAGATGATCATGGCACTGAGATACTCGATGCGTCCGTAGCCAAACGGATGCTTTTTGTCCGGCTCCCTGCCGGCAAGCTTTGTCCCGACAATAGTGATCAGCGAGCTTCCGGCATCCGAAATATTGTTGACTGCATCAAGCACGATGGCTATGGAATTGGTCATAAGACCGATCACCGCTTTGAAAGCCGCGAGAAACACATTGGCAATGATGCCGATGATGCTGGTACGTACGATCACCTTTTCACGCGACTGTTCTCCTGCCGTTGTTTTTTTCTGCTCATGAATACTGCTCATGTTGTTTTCCCCTATTATAGCTGCCTTTAAAGCTCAAAGCTGTACAGAGCAAAGCCTGATGGCCTGAGACGAATACTCAAGGACTCAGGCGCTCAATGACTCCGGGCGCTCTGCGGCAGCGCTTCTTAGGCACTGTACATGAATAACTTCCGAAAGATGCGCAGGATAAATTTCGCCCTGCAAGGCGGAGGAAGGAGGCGCATCGGGCTGCGGCGACCGACGACAACGCAGTCAGGGCGGAATTTAAACAAGCAGATTTCGGAAGTTATTTGTGGACAGTGCCTTACTTACACTTCAATTCAGTCTTATCCTTCTTCAGGCCGGATCTTTGTACCGCCCAGATAAACCTGCTTCAGGTTCCATTCTTTGTCACATACAATAAAATCCGCCATTTTCCCCTCTTCAAGAGAGCCTGTATAAGAATCTGCCCCGATCTCCCCTGCGGGGATAATCGTCGCCGCCCGGATAGCTTCTTCTGCCGGGATCCCGAAATGTATGGCATTTACCATGTCATCAAATAAGTTGGAAGCAGCCCCCGCAATGGTACCGTCCAGCAGCCGTGCCTGCCCGTTCTCCAGCCTCACCTGCTGTCCGCCAAGCTCATACATTCCATCCGGCATTCCGCAGCAGCGCAGCGCATCCGAGATAAGGCATACCCTCCCCGGAAACAGCCTGAATGCCATACGTATTACAGAAGGGTGAACATGAAGGCCGTCACAGATAAGCTCAACTGTCACGTTCTCCTTTTCACAGGCCGCTCCGATAATCCCCGGCTCCCGGTGATGTATCGGCCGCATCGCGTTAAACAGGTGTGTTACATGCGATGCTCCGGCATCAAATGCACGAATCGCATCCCCATACAATGCATCCGTATGGGCAACCGATACCCGGCAGCCGCCGGAAACAACGGCCTTTATAAAATCTATGGAGCTTTCAAGCTCCGGAGCAATATCCACGATACGGATCAAGTGCCCGCATCCCTCCTGCAGGTCAAAAAAGCCTTCTATATCCGGCAGTTTCAAGTAATCGCTGTTCTGGGCGCCCTTTTTCTTCTCCGAAAAATAGGGGCCTTCCATATGTATCCCTGCTGCTCTGGCCTCGTCTGCGGCCCGGGTGTCCCGGTACTCTGCTGCCGTCCGGAAAGCGGTATCCAGTTTTTCATATGGAAGTGTCATGGATGTCGGCGCAAAGGATGTTATTCCGTGGGAAGCCAGATATTTTCCCATCTTGTGCAGACCTTCCACTTTTCCGTCTGAAAAATCATGCCCGGAATTGCCATGCGTGTGGATATCGATAAGACCCGGGAGCACTCTATGGCCGCGGAGGTCAACCGGCAGCCCGTTTGGGGCTTCGCTGTTTTGAGTGCCTTCCGGAGGCTTGCCCTGACCCATACAGCTTATCCTGTCTCCGGATACGCCAAGCCAGCCTCTTGTAAAACCTTTTTCTACCTGAAATATATCAGCATTATAAAAAACTTTCATATCCGTCTGAATTATAATACGTTCCTTTCCATGACTTCAAAACACATACGTCCATTATGATACGGGCATTTCCAGGGTTCGACCTCAGGAAGCGACATATCAGGTTTACCGTCAGGTCCGACTTCCGAGTACCATTCTCCGCCTTCTCTGCTGTCAACTACGTAATCGCGGATAAAACCCCAGATTCTCTCTGCCGCCTTCAGATAATCCTCTCTTTCGGGATGCTTCTGCCATGCGTTCAGGAAACCGTTTACCGCCTCAGCCTGCACCCACCAGACTCTCTGTTCAGCAACGACTCCGTTCTCACACTCAAGCGGAAGAGAATCATTTCGAAAAGCTTCATGCAGTACTGCGTCCTCAAGCGTATCTGTCATGCTGCGGATCTTGAATGACAGTTCAGCCAGGCTGCCGCCATTTTTTTCTTCGGTGCCGGTTTCTTTATCTGCGCCTTCTGTTGTACCGCGCTTCACTATTGCCGGATCCTGCGGACAGATTCCGAGGGTCTCGGCGGCTCTGTCCGTAAGCCAGGCTGCCTCGATGTCATGCCCGTAGGAGTACAGGTCGATCAGGTCATTATAGTCCTTGTCAAAGAAGACTCCGAGCCGCTTTTTTTCCGGCCGGTATACTTTATCGATCAGGATATTTACCGCACCAAGAAGTGCTTCCTTAACCTTCGGTTCATTGCTGACGGCGTACAGCAAAGTATAGGCTTCTATGACATGCAGCAGAGTGTTCATTGTTCTGGAAGCCTCAACGCCGTTTTCGGATAGCTTTTCGTTGGAACGGAGCCCAAAGTCAGGCCCGAATGCTTCACCGTATCCTTCAGGATCTCTCATTTTTCCTTCTATCAGCGCAAACAGCTGCAGAGCCTCATCAAGCGGTTCCGGCTTCCCGGATGCTCTTGAATAGGCGCTAAGCCCATAGATCGCGAAAGAATGGCTGTACACATGCTTTGTATCGTCGAGAACCTTTCCGTCATAGGTAACCGACCAGAACACTCCTCCGTTTTCAGGATCAAAAAGGTTCTTCTTCATAAAATCGTAGGCATGATCTGCCGCGGCAAGATATTCTTCATCTCCCAGAAGCCTGTATGCCTCGGAGAAAAACCATAATATACGGCTTTCGTGTATGCAGCCCTTCTCTCCCTTTTTGTTAAGTACAAGGGAGGAATCCTTATATCCGTAATATCCACCGTGTTCCTCGTCCTTAAGGTCAAGCCAGAATGGAATGATGTGTTCGTTGAGCTCTTTAAGTATTTCTTTCTTCATGTCTTACTCTCCGTCATTTCAATAGCCGCTGTAAACCTGCGCAGCCGTTTCAGGGCAATATGCATATTTGTTCAGTTATTTATGGCCATATTACCGTCACCTTGCAAAAACACAGCAGGTTTCCCGGAATTAAGGCTATGCAATGTTTAACAATTTGTATTATATTCCATTTGACCTTAAAAATCAATGCATAAGACCGTGACGACCACAGGAGACGCTTCTCCATATTTGTCCGACTCTGTAAAACAAAGGACGGTTCTCTGTCTTACGTTATAATCCAAAGAAAAGGCAAGACAGAGAACCATCCCCCTGTCTTATGGAGAAGCGTTCCCTGTCTTGCTTTGAATTCACTTATTTATTGTGTTTTCTCTTCTGCTGTACTGCGATCAGCGCCAGCATCAGGCCTGATGCTAGGAGCAGCAGAAGTGTGTAATAATCTGTTTCTGTCTCGTCGCCGGTTCTTACGGGTGCGGTGGTTGTTCCTCCTGTTGCGGGATGACTTGAGGCTCCGGTGCTCCAGGTCGTGCTCCAGCCGCTTGTGGACGAGTAACCTGTTGTTGACGGAACAGATGGGGTTACCGGGTCAGGTACGGGGTTTTCAACTGCATTCAATGTAAATGCGTTATCATTGCCTACCTGAACCGTTGTTCCTGCGCCGCCGTTTACGACCTTTCCAGGGCCGTCCTTGGCGCTGAGTGCGCTTTCAAGAACTTTGACTGTCAGGCTGACTTTGCCGGTCTTTCCTGCCGGAACACTCTTGAGTGTCCAGGTCACTACACCATCCTTAAGTTTTCCGTTATCACTTGCCTTGACAAAGCATACGTGCTCATCAAGCTTATCTTTAATAACAATGTCTGCTGCAAACGGCTTGTAGTTGAAATACTCTATCTCGTATGAAACCTCTGTACCAACTGAAACGCTGCCAAGAGTACCGGTTCCTTTGTACGGAGCTGTCTCTGTCTTTACAGGTACTTCAGGTACCGGGTTCTCTACGGTTCCGACATACTGTTCAGGTTCGTTTCCGACGGTCACCGATGTTCCTGTGCCGCCGTTCACAACCATTCCCGGGCCTTTCTGTGACTTAAGAGCTTTTGATGTTACCTGTACGGTCAATGTGACTGTTCCGCCCTTTCCGGCAGGAACATTTTCAATAGTCCAGGCAACGACTCCGTCTTTGGCTTTTCCTTCGGCGCTTGCTTCTACGAATGTCACATTAGGATCAAGAGTATCTTTGATCACAACATCTGCTGTCTTTTCAGTGTAGTTCAGGTAGCTGATCTCATAAGTGATCTTCTCGCCTGCCCTGACTGCTCCAAGAGTGCCGGTCCCTTTATAAGGCGCCGTTTCTCTCTTGACCGGCCCAGCCGGCGTAGCAGGTTCTTCAGGCTCCTCTACAGGGTTCTCTACGATATTCAGGGACATTTCGTCCTCGTTGCCGATCTTGACAGTTGAATCTTCACCGCCGTTCCTGACCAGGCCCGGGCCATTGCTGGACTTAAGGGCCTCCTCCTTTACCTTGACGGTTACTGTGACGGTCTTCTTTTCGCCTCCCGGAACCTCCTTCAGATTCCAGACTACTACACCGTCTTCAAGTTTTCCATCGTCAGATGCTTTTACGAATTCAACATTCGGATCAAGCTTATCCTTTACAACTGCGTCGGCCGGATCCGGAAGGTAGTTGCGAAGCGCGATCTCATAAGTGATCTCATCGCCGGGCTTTACTGCATTAAGCTTTCCGGTTCCTTCAAACGGAGCTGTCTCCTTCTTTACCGGAGGTACAGGATCGTTCTTGACGAAACCGCCATCCTGATTTTCTACCTTAAAGGCACCGTCCGGCAGTTCTCCGGAGTTGATAAGGTTCAGCATTTCCTCGTCGGACGGAAGGGTGATCTTAGTGATCTCGGCTTCCTCCGGGAATCCTTCTTCATCCGTCTTCTCTTCTACGATAGAGTTCTGGCCGTCAGGCTCATCAGCTTTTACAGTTGTACTCTGCTTACGCTCGAATACTACACGGTATTCTCCGCCATCCAGCTTTTCGAAAATGTAGAAACCGTTCTCGTCAGTAACTGTCTGCGCGATCTTTACAAACGTTCCGTCGTCGGACTTCCTGTAAAGATCGATCGTTATTCCCGGAAGGACCTCATCCTCAGGTCCGCGGATGCCGTCGCCGTTCCCATCGAACCATGCAGTTCCCTCGATAGATCTGAGAAGGTCAGGCACAGGGTTGGTCACGGTATTGAGCGTCATCTCAGGATCGTCTCCGACCTTGACAGTGCTTGTGTCTCCGCCGTTGACTACAAATCCCGGGCCGTCATTTCCTTTTCTTGCTTCCTTGCTGACTTTGACGGTCAGAGTCACACTTCCCTCGAATCCGGGTTCTACATCCTTAAGAGTCCATGTTACAACACCGTCTTCATTCTTTCCGCCGTCGGATGCTGATACGAAGCTTACGTTCTTATCAAGCGTATCCTTTATGACGATGTCGGCCGGGTCGCCCTTATGGTTCTTATAGGTGATTTCGTAGGTGATCTCATCGCCGACATTGACTGCCTTGAGTTCTCCGGTTCCTTCATAAGGAGCCGTTTCCTTCTTGACAGGAGGCTCAGGATCATTTGCGACAAAGCCGCCGTCCTGCTTATCCTTCACATAATTGCCGTCCGGAAGTTCTCCGGAATTGATCATGTCAACGATATCCTTGTCGGTCGGCAGAGTGATCTCTGTAATGTCCGCATTCTCCGGATATCCGTCTTCATCATTGTGGCCTTCTGCGATGGAGTTGGTTCCGTCAGGCTCGTCAGCCTTGATCGTAGTTCCTTCTTTGCGGTCGAATACTACGCGGTATTCTCCGTCCTCAAGGTCTGTGAACTCATAATGGCCGTCTTCGTCTGTCACGGTTTCATCGACCTTCGTGTATTCTCCGTCATCGCCCTTCTTGTAAAGGAGAATCGGAACCTTAGGAAGAAACCTGTCGTCGTCTCCGCGGATTCCATCCTCGTCGGCGTCGAACCATGCAGTTCCTTCGATGGTTCTTGTGACATCCGGAACCGGATTGGTCACAGTGTCGAGCGTCATCTCGTCATCGTTTCCGACCTTGACTGTTGCAGTGTCTCCACCGTTTACGACTGAACCTGTGCCGCCGTTTGCTTTCCTTGCTTCAGGATTTACCTTAACTGTAAGGGTTACAAACAGTTCTGTTCCGGGTGTGACCTGTGGGATCGTCCATACGACCGTACCGTTATCATTCTTTCCGCCGTTCGATGCGGATACGAATGTCACGTTCGGATCAAGCTTATCCTTGATCACTATGTCGGCCGGGTCGCCCTTGTAGTTCTTAAAGGTGATCTTGTAGGTGATCTCATCGCCTGCATTTACTGCCTTCAGATCGCCGGTTCCCTCGTCAGGAGCTGTTTCTTCTTTAGTCGGCGGTACCGGTTCGTTCTCGACGAATCCGCCGTCCTGATGTTCCTTAGTATAATGCGGATCCGGAAGCTCTCCGTCGTTGTACATACTGATGATCTCGTCATCTGTCGGGAAAGTGATCTCTGTAATATCCGCATTCTCCGGATATCCTTCTTCATCTTCGTGACCTTCAGCGATCGAGTTGGTTCCGTCGGGCTCGTCGGCCTTTATCGTAGTTCCTTCCTTGCGGTCGAATACAACGCGGTACTCGCCATCCTCAAGATCCGGGAACTCGTAATGACCGTCTTTGTCCGTTACGGTCTCGTCAATCTTCTCGTACTCGCCGTCATCGCCCTTCCTGTAAAGGATTACCGGAACGTTCGGCAGAAGTTCATCGTCATCTCCGCGGATTCCGTCTTCGTCTTTATCAAGCCATGCGGTTCCTTCGATGGATCTTGTGATATCCGGTACAGGATTGGTCACGGTATTGAGTGACTGTTCAGGATCGTTTCCGACCTTAACCGTTGCTGTATCGCCGCCGTTTACGACTGCTCCTGTTCCACCGTTTGACTTCCTGGCTTCAGGATTTACCCTGACGGCAAGAATTACATAGCCTTCCTCTCCCGGAGCGACCTGCGGGATAGTCCAGACTACTGTGCCATTTTCGTTCGTTCCGCCGTTCGATGTGGAGACAAATGTTACGTTCGGATCAAGTCTGTCGTTGATCACGATGTCTGCCGGGTCGCCTTTGTAGTTCTTGTAGGTAATCCTGTAGGTGATCTCATCTTCTACATTGACTGCCTTAAGATCTCCGGTTCCCTGATCAGGTGAAGTTTCTTCCTTAACAGGCGGTACAGGGTCGTTTGCGACAAAACCGCCGTCCTGTTTATCCTTCACGTACTCGCCGTCAGGCAGCTCGTCGTTGTTGATCATTTCAATGATCTCGTCGTCTGTCGGCAGGATGATCTCGGTGATATCCGCATTCTCAGGATATCCGTCTTCGTCGTCATGGCCTTCAGCGATCGAGTTGGTTCCGTCGGGCTCGTCGGCCTTCTCGGTTGTTCCTTCCTTTCGGTCGAAGACTACGCGGTACTCGCCATCTTCAAGATCCGGGAACTCATAGTGTCCGTTTTCGTCGGTCACGGTCTCGGTGACTTTCTCGTATTCGCCGTCTTCACCCTTCTTGTACAGGATTACCGGAACGTCTTCGAGAAGTTCATCGTCGTCATCACGGACTCCGTCCTCATTGTTATCAAACCATGCGGTTCCTTCGATCTTTCTTGTTACATCCGGCACCGGGTTGGTCACGGTATTCAGCGACTGTTCGGGATCGTTTCCAACCTTGACCGTTGCAGTATCGCCGCCGTTTACG
>JAFUCO010000003.1 GCA_017459635.1 Blautia sp.
AAGCGCTCAGACAGTGCCGAAGGAAGGGCAGCTATACTCGCATTTTCTGTGCCATAGGCCGAACGGTTCCGTACATATGGTCAGTCCTCCCCCTACAGCTGTTTGTTGGCAAGTATACAAATCCATATCCAAAACACTAACCAAATGACATTGGGACGGTTCTCTGTCTTATTGAGAACCGTCCCCTGTATTATTTTCTCTCATTATAAACCATGCTGCAATACCTGAGATTACCATTCCAATCGAGCACAGTTTGTAGACGTTGCCTGGAGCGGCGCTGCCGAAGAAGGTCCTGGCGAGGGTGTTGAGTACGAAGGGTGATACTATCTGGCCCAGGCAATTGGCGCTGGAGAGGATGCCGGCTGCCATTGCTGCTGCGGCTGCAGGTACGGCGTTGGAGGCTTCTACCATGGAGGTCGGGATGAAGCAGCCCTGTGAGAAACCGCACAGGAAGGAGCCGATGCACAGCATTGGAAGATTGGCGGGGAATGCCACAAGAACTGCCGCGCCTATTGCAAAGGAGAACATTGCGGTCGTCATTGTAGCCTTCTTTGTCACCTTTGATACTATGCCGAGCAGCAGGCCTATCACTATCTGTGCTCCGGAAAATACGCTTGTCAGCATGCCTGCCATCGATGCGCTGTTTTCAAAGCTTCCTTCGATGTGCATGGCAATGTTTGTTGTATAGCTGATAAGGAAGAGGTTTTCAAGGAAAGCCAGCAGCGCAATAAGAAACACCCTGCTGTTTACCTTTGCTCCCTTGCCGCCTTCTGCTTCTGAGATACCTGTGTCCGGAAGGCAGAAAAGGATAAGGATAAAACTGATCGCACCTATTATATTGATAAAATATGAATTGGCGAAGTACTTGTTGCCGAGCTGTCCTGACAGGGCTCCGATAAGAGCTATTCCGGCTCCTACGGATGCTGACTGCACGCCCATGGCGATGACCCTGGCATCTCCTTCAAACCACTCTGCAACAACTGCGGTGTTAAGGGCTGTCGCAAGGCCAAGGCTGAAGCCGTATACCAGACGCATGGCCAGCAGGAACCAGAAATTATCTACAAGGAGCGGAGCCATGCCGGATAAAAATGCCACAAGGGCTGCGGCCAGAAGCAGTTTTTTCTTGCTGATCTTAGTCACCAGCACACCGCACAGAAGCGCAAACACCATTCCGACAAGTGCCGGAGCGGTTATAAGCATCTGCACCATGCTCTGGCTGACAGATGGATAATGCTCGCTGATTCCGGCAAGAACCGGAGTCGGACCATACTGCAGTCCCTGCAGGACACTTATGCATACTATGGTAATATAAATCCTCATAACATTGGTTTGTTTATTCATTTCTTACTCATCACCTATAGAGACATCCGTCTTCTCTTCCTTCAGGATAAACGTTCCTGTTCACGGCCGTGAATAGATAACCAAATGAGCCGGAGCTGCACAGGATCACCATTTGGTTAATCACATTTACCGTTTAGCTCCGGCTCATCCTGATATTATTTTAACTTAGCCTTGAATAACTACGGTTTCGCGCAGATCATTCATCAAGTTCAAAAAACAGTGTTGTATATCTTCCCATGTCATAGAAAACAGGGCGTACGCGGACCGGAAGCTTTCCTTCGATCTCGCGGCCTTTGCGCTTGTTGATGCCAATAATAACCGCATTAAAGGAAGGGCCTTCGTCAAACTGTACTTCACCGCACACATATTTGAGGCCTCTGTCCTCAAGTGCCAGGCGGGCATTCAGGGCGCCGGTGAAAACAAAGCTTTTAAGAACTCCTTTTCCTGAAAGGGTTGTCCACTCAGTCTCATGATAGCCGCAGGTGTTGCAGGCAAGATGAGGCGGAAACTCAATAGCGCCGCACTCTTTGCATTTTCTGGCATAGATCACGCCATCCTTCAGGCCGTTCCAGAATTTCTCAACGATATGCTCCGGATTCCAAAACTCTTCTGTTTTTATTCTCTCATTACTCATTGATTTCCCTCCTTACAGGTCAAAAGGCTGATCTCAGAATGATTGCGCGCACGTTCTGTGCTCCACCGAATCCGCGAAGGAAAACATGCTTCGGAAGCTTTTTAACCTGGCGTTCTCCGGCTTCGCCGCGCATCTGTGTAACTGCCTCAAATATATCCGCAAGGCCGGAAGCGCCGAACGCATGACCGTAGGAGGTTCTTCCGCCGTTGGTATTCATAGGCTTGTCGCCGTCATAGGCGATCCTGCCGTCAAGCACATATTTCCAGCCCTCGCCCTTCGGCAGATATCCAACCTCTTCAGCCGCGAGGAAAGCGGAGGATCCGATAAAGTCATTTACATAGAGCAGATCGATGTCATCCGGAGTGAGACCGGTGAGCTCGTATACCTGGCGGGCTGCTTCAGCAGTCGCTTTCTTCTCGAGGTGAGGAACGATGGCATCAAGAACCGATGCGCCGATTCCAAGAACCTCAATCGGCTTGTCTGTGAACTTATGAGCGATCTCGGTAGGAACAACTATACATGCAGCGGCGCCGTCAGCCACGCAGGAATCACTTGCAGTACGAAGGTACTGGGTCATCTTGGGATTGTACGGCGATTTCATGTATTCCCATACATCGTCATAACCGGCTTCCTTAGCCATCTCATCAAACGGTTTGCGCCTGATGGCCCTTGGGCAGAGAGCTGCCGCGCGGCGGAAATGATATGCCTGGTGTGAAAGGACATCGTCGATCTGGTCAGCGGTAAGGCCGTTTTCTTTGGTATAATAGTTGATCCAGTCGTCATGATTCATGCCCGGGCCGCCGCCAAGGTATCTGCCGTATGCCTGGTCAAAAATAGAATCAAGATCCGGAAAAAGCACCTCTGAGGTAAGCGGAACCCTGAAATGAGCCGGAGTATCGCCGTCCGGCATGCCGGTACCCTGTTCACTGCATCCCGTGAGAACAATGTCATAGGCGCCGCTTGCTACCGCAAACACAGCCTCTTCAAGGGCGATATATCCCGTACAGCATCCCTCGGAATGGGAAAGCGAGCCTTTTCCCCTCATTCCGAACCAGTCAGCCACCTGAAGGTTCGGGGTTATGCACTTGTTGAGGATATAGGGGTTGGCAGAACCATGGAAAAAATACTGCACATCGCGCGGTTCAACACCTGCGTCCTTCATGGCATCCAGGGCAGCATGCCCGAACAGTTCACCAACGGTGATTCCTTTATAGGTCTCGTTTTCCACTCCGTTGAAGAACGGCGTAGCGCCGATTCCGACGATGGAAACACTCCGCATGTTTTTTCCAAGTTTTACATTCGTCAGCATATTCCGTACTCTCCTTTTACAGTAATGATGCAGTACTTTTCAGGATCACATTTCATCCATTACAAAGTCTACGAGGTCGCCGATGGTCTCGAATTTTCCGAAACGGGCTACCGGGATCATAACATCAAATTCGTTCTCGATAGATGCGCTCATTGCTACTCTCTGCATGGAGGCAACGCCAAGCTCTTCAGCGATGTTGGTGTTCTCGTTGATGGCAGATGCGTCTTTCTTGAAAGCCATAGCTGCAAACTCGATCATCTGGGCAAGTACTTCTTCTCTTGACATGGTATTTCTCCTTTCGTAGATACAATGTTTTTCACTGATTTGTTTTGATGATATGATCATATCACATTCATCATCATTTAAATGTGACGCGTGTCACATTGAGTGTTATTTTTATCTTTTTTCTGTGTTTTTATGTCTCTTATCTGGTTTTCAATACAGATGACCAGGTACCATACTCTTTATTCTTTTTCCGGTATTCAACAGATCACAGGAGTTTCTTCAACAGGAGGCCGATCACTGGTGTTTCTTCAACCGACTGCCGGTCACTGGTGCTTCTTCAACCGGCTGCCGGTCGCTTGTGCTTCTTCAACCGGATGCCGATTACAGGAGTTTCTTTTCGGCCATCATGAGAGTCCCCAGGACATTTATGGCAAATTCCCGCGGGAGGTCGTAGGGCAGATTGTGAAAGCCCGGATAGAATACAATATCCGTATCAAGTGACTGGGCGAAACGGGCAAGCCCTCCCATGTACACCGGATCAGTACTCTTCTCTCCCATAGTCAGAGTAATTCTGTCCGAATATGCCTTTGTCTTTTCGATATCAGGATGGTACGAGACGAGCTCCGGAAATTCCTGTGACAGGGCATACTTATGGTTTCCCATCTCCCTTATAGCCTCATCCTCCGGCTTTTGTGGACTTCGGGAATCAGGCTGGGAGATCTTCTGGGAAAACTCAAGCAGCGCAGTATTGTACTTACGCCGGCTTATAAGATCCTTCATCTTTCCGGTCCATTCACGTACATTCGGCATATCATCAAGAAAACCCATTATCGCAGGCTCATACATGATCATATGGCGAACCGCTTCGGGATGCTCCTGCAGGAAATACTGCCCGATGATCGCTCCGGCGCTCTGGCCGACAATATAGGCATCTTCGATCCCCAGAGTCTCCATAAGATCCAGAATATCCTCTGCCTGCCCCTCCATGGAAAAATGCGGCTCACCTTTCCACACGCTCCGGGAATTGCCGCGGCGGTCATATGTGATGACCTTATAAAAATGTGACAGATATTCGGCTGACTTAAGGTAAAGATCTGCATCCACGATAACCCCGTGGATCATGATCAGAGGGATACCTTCTCCGCGAACCTCGTAGTACAGCCTGATATCTTCTTTTTCGAGATACATGAAAGCTCCCCTTTCCTCATTCTCATCTATAACGGTAGTTTTTGGCGTCGTTATATCTGACATACAGACACTTTCATGTCTATGTGGCTATTCCGGACAATTCTGTGTTATACTGTATAAATGTTGACAGCCGGAAGCATATCCGGCAGGCTTAAGTGCAGCTGCGGCACTGTATCTGTATATACACTCTCACGCAGGATCTGCTGATTTACTCACGGAGGATCTGTAATGCCAGTTGTCATTTATTCCACATATATCCCTGTCTCGGACTCCGGCCGGGAGATCGCGGCGCAGGAACATCGTCTTGGCAGAAGCCTTCTTTATGATGGTCTTCTGTCACTGTATGGGCTTACTGTTTCCCCCGAGGATATCGCGGTCGGCAAAAACGGAAAACCGTACCTTATGTCGGCTCCGGATATACATTTTAACATTTCACATTGCAGCGGCCTTGCTGCCTGTGCTTTTGACAATGAACCAATCGGGACAGATGCAGAACTTATCGGATATTTCGCGGAAATACTTATAAAAAGAACACTCTCAGAAGCCGAGAAACACTTCCTTGCCGATATTGCGCTTGATGAAAATGAAAGAAATGAATGGTTCTACCGTTTCTGGACGCTCAAGGAAGCTTATGTGAAACGCACCGGCATCGGTGTAGACACGGATCTCACGGCATTTTCTTTTTTCTTTAATGGTCCGCCGGAGGATCCTGCTTCTGATATCATCTGTTCCGCCCCTGCAGTATCCTGCTTTCAGAAAAAACTCGAAAGCGGCCACATAATCTCTGTATGCTGTTCGGGCACCTGCAAAGACATCGTCCTTTTAAAGCATCAGGGAAATCCTCAGTTCACTTTCTGAAACCATGAATTTCCCCGATGTCATAATACCAGTTTTACAGCCCGGCCGGTAATAACTAAATGATTGTGCAATTGTTACTGCATATCCGGGGCTCAGGCGATGTCGATATTTTCTCCACAGAGTCCTACTACAGCGCCATTCTTTGCTTCAGATGACTCTTCATGAGCAAGCAGCCATTTGTTCGCGGCTGTAAGATATTTGTCCTCTGCATAAACATTCTCAAAATCCGGCCTTGCTTCGTTTGTGCCCTTTGAAAGGACCACCAGTACCTTGAAGCCTTTTGATGCATCGGCATGGCAGGGCGCATAGTGAAGGCTGGTCGCATACACTTCTACCAGCACACCGGCCGGACAGAAAAACGCCTTAACCTTTGATGTGTCATACATATTGTTCTCGATATCCTGCTGAAGGCCGAGAAGAAGGATAAAGTCTTCAGTTCCAAGATTGAACTCGCTGCATCTGTGATACTCAAGACAGTTAAGCTTAGTGTTGTGTCCGTTGCAGAAGCCGAACTGTGCCGGCACGCCGCCGAACAGTGTAAGGCTCAGTCTTTTTGCTTCATCGAGTGATGTTATCGGCTCAAAATCCGGTACATATACAGTTCCTTCGGGAAGCGGTGTCTGCTCATTCAGAACTTTAAGTATCTGCGAAACCTCTGCTCCCTCGATAACTCTGCCATAAGGTACAAATTCAGGATCTGTCACATTGTAGATTTTCATACGCTCCGCCTCCATTTTGACAGGTTTTGAAACTGCATCAGCAGTTTCAGATACCGTACTCGCCTCGCGCTAAAGCGCGAACCCGCCCCGCGGGTTTTGATACGCTCTCCTTAAGCGTCTCAAAAGGCATGCTTTTCAACTGACTTATTATCCTCTTGAAAGCCTTTCCAGCATCTCATGATGTCTCCTGACCTGCTCCACCTCGTCAACAAGATTCTCGATGCCGCGGTCCTGCTGGTCACGCTGGCCTTCGAACTCGGAGTTGATATATCCGTCAAATCCGCTCTCGCGTAAAATCCGCATCGGTGTCTCGTAGTCTATGCACTTATCCTCATACTGGCCCGGCTTTCCCGGAATCTCAGTCATATTATAAAACTTTCCGTGAATACTTACAATATACGGAATAATTTCTTTCAGATCTTCCGGCTGGCAGCATGGTTTGTGAAGGGCCATTCTGTCAATATTGTTGATCGGTATTCCGTGTCCCGGGAACAGCTCGTCAACCTTATCGATCAGCTCATCATGTCCATACTGAGGAGCGTTTTCCCTTATCCAGTCGACTGCCTCGGGTTTCTTTGCATGCCTCTTTACGTAATCTACGGCCACCTCAGAGGGTGAGTGCTGGAAAATTCCGAAGTCCGGAACAAGTCCGATATATGGGCTTCCTGTCCTCTCCCGTAGTTCTATCATCTCGTCAACCGCCCTGAAATTGATTCCGGCGGCCATACCTTTCTTAGGCTGTACAAAGTTGCCCGGTTTGATCGGCCAGGGAGCATGGATCTCTTTTCCAATCTTTACATCATACTTTTCCGCAGTCGGCAGGGCCATCTCGATCACATCGATCGGAACCAGAACCAGGGTGCGGACATTCTTAAAGCCCATCTTTGCAGCAAGACGGATGTCATTTTTCAGATGCTCAGCGGCTTCACGGTGGGTCATTACATGGTCACGGAACTGATGAACATCAAGATATACATCCATAGTTACGGCTGTCATATCGTAACGTGCCATATAGCTGCGGAAATCATAGATAAACTCATCCGAAGGGAAGGGATAATGAGGGATAAGCTGTTCATTGATTATCTCAATTCCGTCGGTGCCGAGTCCTTCTCGCACCTCACGTATCTGTCCCTTCCAGTCCAGCTTTTTGAAGAACTGGGTCTGCTGATAGCTGTACAGGGAAACGCCTCTTTTAATTGCCATTACGCCTTCCCTCCTTTCTCCTGTCCACAGCAACAGTTTTCATCTTCTGATGTCACGCCCGCGGACTTTTCCTGCAGTTCCAGTTCAAACTCGCATATGGTCTCGGTCTTGCCTGCTCCTGCACCGCTTCCCGGCACAGGAGGATTCTTTACCCATTCTTCATCCCAGGGCATATAGCCGTACTGGGCAAGTATTGACTGCTGAAGGCCAATCACATGTTTTCCCGGGGCGAGTCCGCCTTCCTTTTCCACATATACATAGCCTTCATCATCATAATCCCAATGCTCCCAGCAGCAGGTCTTAAGTTCTTCGAAGCTGCGGGGAGCTTTTCCATTGATCTCAAATTTCTGCTTTTCACGAGGGTACTCTACGCCGTCGCAGCAGATATAATAACCATTGTGCAGGGACAAAAAGCATCCTCTGTAGTCAGCATTTCGGACAGCGAATTTAAAGCCTGTCACTTTACCGTTGCAGACAACATTTTCAAGGCTGTCGCCGCGTATCAAAAACTGGTCAAACATATTGTGTCTCCTATTCCTGTTTAGATGCCATCTTTTCCGGAGTTCATAAATGTTGGTCCTTATCAACCGGCTCCGGCTGTGCTGCCGTGCTGACTGTTTCCACCGGCTCCGGCTGTGCTGCCGCGCTGACCGTTTCCACAGCCCCATTATTACGCATATGCCTGCGGAACACCTTATCCATGAGATGCGAGGACAGCCATACAGCCACCCCCGGCATGATGAAGACCGTGATCGGGATCAGCCAGACTACAAAAGCCGCAAAGCACAAAAGCAGCAGGATTCCCAGCGAAGTCGGAAGGTATGCTATCATAAATATCAGGGCATTTTTCAGCGTTTCCTTTACCGAGTTTTCAAAGCGGGCAATGCAGCCGCACTCCCACATGGCGTACACAAGAAGGACAGCGATCAGGACATAAAAGATCATGTCCAGCTGAGCCAGACCAGGGTTCTTTTCACCAACCACCTTCAGCGCTGCCGCATCCCCGAAGAATACAAGGATCCCTGCTATAGGGATCAGCGAGCAAATAGTGGCCGTCCGGAAATTCTGCCTGAAGCTTTTGAAGAATTCCGGGGCCGCGTATCCAAGGTCATATTTCATGTACTTCTCAATCGTATGATAGTATGCTGTGGTTGAGGCTCCTGCCGTGATCACGGGAATGCACAGCAGAAGCCACATTACACTTACCAGTATCAGATTGAGCAGCTTCCGTAGTCCTGTCATAAACGGGCTGTCATATTTGAACATCTGTTCTCTCCTTCATATGCGTTAACCTTACCGGAAGCTGTTTTTGAATCGCCCATACCTATCAAGAACCCGTTCTGAACAAATACACATCGGGCGATGCTCCGAAAGCAAAATCGCCCGATGCCAACTTCATAAACGTTTTCGTGTGCCTTCAGCAGCAAGTGTTTCGGGCTGTTCTGATCATGCAGCGATCACTCCTTAACACCGCCAAGTGAAATACCGGCGATAAATGCCTTCTGGAAGAACGGATACAGGATCATGATCGGGATAACACCGACAACCGCCATGGCCATCCTTATTGAGTTGGAAGGCATCTGCGCTGCCGCCGTACCCGTATTCACACTCATCGATGCCAGGTTGCGGATATTGTCGATGATGCTCTTCAGCAGCAGCTGCAGTGAGTACAGCTTCTGGTCTGTTATGTAGTACAGACCGTTTGTCCAGTCATTCCAGTAGCCAAGCGCAACCATAAGTCCGACAGTCGCCAGGATCGGAAGAGAAAGCGGAAGTACGATCTTGAAATAAATCGTCCACTCACTTGCTCCGTCTATCTTGGCCGCCTCGATAAGAGCCGGGTGTATGTTGGTCGCGAAGTTGTTTTTGTACAGAATGACGAAGAAGCCATTCATCAACAGATTCGGGAAAATAAGCGCCCAGATCGTGTTTTTGATATGGAATGTTGTCGTCCACATCATGTATGCGGGTACGATACCACCGTTGAACAGCATCGTAAAGAAGATCAGGAAGGTGAAAAGCCTTGCCCTCTTGTAGTCTCGCCTTGACAGCGGGAACGCCAGCATCGGCGCCACAAGAAGGGAAATCACCGTACCTACGACCGTGATAAGGATAGTGATCCCGTATGAACGGAACACGTTCTCCCCGTTTGTCGAGAACAGATATTCATAGGCATATCCGGAGAACTTACGCGGGAAGAAGTTGTAGCCGAATTTCATCAGTGTCGTGTCATCTGTCAGCGAGGATGAGAGCAGCAGGATAAAGGGTATCAATGCCAGCAGTGACAAAATGATCAGGATAATATTGACCAGTACCTGAAACCGCTTATCGCCTGTGCCTTTTACACTGGTATCTTCCATTATCTGTCACCTCCTTAGAACATTGCGTTTTCTTTATCCACCTTCCTGACGATCAGGTTGACCGTAAGAACGAGGATAAAGCCTACTACTGCCTGATAGGTACTCGCCGCAGATGCGGTGGAAATATTGTTGTTGACCATCAATGCACGGTACACATATGTATCGATGGTGTTGGTGACATCCATCAGAGCGCCTGCATTAAGCGGAACCTGATAGAACAGGCCGAAATCGGAGTAGAAAATACGTCCTACCTGCAGCAGGAACAGTGTCATGATGGTCGGCTTCAGCTGCGGGATCGTAATGGAACGTATCTGCTGCCATTTGGTAGCGCCGTCAACGCGGGCGGCTTCGTACATGCTGTAATCGATACCGACAATCGATGACAGGAACACGATTCCGTTATAGCCCAGCTGTTTCCATACATTGATAAAGATCAGTATGAACGGCCAGTATTTCTTTTCCGAATAGAAGTTGATCGAACCGCCTATGAGTTTTGTGATAAGACCGGTCTCATTGCTGAGAAGGGCATAGACGATATAGGAAACGATAACGAAGGAGATCAGCTGCGGGAGAAGAATGACTGTCTGATAAGTCTTCTGAAGCAGCTTGCTGTAAACCTCGGCGAGGCAGATACCGACTATAATACCCGAAACAAGACCGAGCACGATGAATGCCACGTTGTAGAGTATAGTGTTTCTGGTAATGATAAAAGCATCTGTTGTGGAAAACAGATATTTGAAGTTGTCAAGTCCTACCCAGTCGGATCCCCAGAGGCCTTTTGAATAGTCAACCTTTTTGAAGGCGATATAGATACCGAACATGGGGATGTAGTTGTTGATGATAAAGTACAGGAAGCCCGGCATGATCATAAAGTCCAGAGCACACAGGACTTTGCTCTGCCTGAGATCCCACACTCCCAGAATGACCACAATGAGGCTCAGCGCCATTATGATTATCAGGCCGTTCTGTGCTGTAACGTTTTTAAACGCGCCAAGTGTATCGGATAGCTTGCTGAAGGTGACTACTGAACTGATAAATGCCACAAGAGCGGCCAGTTCAAAAAGCTCTGCGCGAAGTGTTTCCTTCATTATGCCCCGGAAAAGCGCGAAAATGATGACCAGCGCCATGCCGATAATGAACAGCCACAGCACTGCATTTGGTTTGATCTCCTCTCCGCCAATGCTTACGCCCTTCAGAAAGTGTTTGCCCTTCATCACATATGATTTTCTTTTATACTGCAGGCTGGCCGCCGAAAAATTATACAGTATATATATTGAAGCGGCAGCGAGAAGTACCGGTATGATAGTGAGAAGGATACGGACTCCGGTCTTTTCTTTGTGTTGTTCCATAAACCGTCCCTTTCCTCTTCTGAGCCTTTTGAAACGTTTTAAAGAATCCGGATCAAAAGCCTCTTATGACAGTCCTGCGGGACCAGATGTGTACTGATCCCGCAGGCTGGTGATTTTCCTGTTATAAATAAGATCACTGCTGTGCCATCCACTCGTCAAGCTGTGACTGATAGTAATCAAGGTATTCCTGCAGTCCTGCGCCTTCCAGCTCCTCAAGCATCTTGTCAAGGTTCTCTATCGGAGCAGAGCCGCTCTCAAGTCCGTTCTCATATTTTGTAAGGACAGCTTTGATAGCAGTAATAGTATTGGCTATCGGGTCTGTATCTACAACGCAGCCATAGTACGGGGAAATCTCCGCTTCGTTCATCTGCGCCAGAGCCTGCTCACGGAAATCGCTTCCGGTTCCCTCTGCGGGATAAGCATTGAACTGGTTTCCAAAGAAGAAGTCGCTGTTCTGGTAAACCTTATCCTCAAGAAGGACAGCCTCACCGGCATCATTCAGCTCATAATCTCTTCCCTCGATGCCATATACAAACAGGTTTTCAATCTCAGGATTGGTGTACATAAGGTTCATGAAGGCTACTGCTGCTTCCGGCTCCTCAGAGTTGACCGGTACGCCCCAGCCCCAGGTATTGCCGTTTGAAGTCTGGATTGGAACGTCCAGATAAGGAACGCAGATCACTTCGTGGCCTGTCGCGTTTGTCTTGGCCTGCTCAACACCATACTCAGACTGTACACAGTATGCGAAGGTAATTCCGTTTGCGCACTGCTGGTCAGCGCCGTCCTGTGCGGTTGCTGCATCCTTGTAGATCAGATCGCTGTTGTAGAAATCGATGGTACGTTCGATGCATGTTTTGTAATCCTCTGACGCAAAGAAGTTCTCAACCTTCCCATCATCATTGACCTTGATGATACGGTTGGCATCGCCAAGAGTATCAAATCCATAGTCGTCCGCAAAGGCATCTGCCGCCGGATTAACGTACATGCCAAGCATTACATTGCCCTGGGTATCTGCATTGGTCAGCATCGCATTTGTCTGAAGCTCTGCCGGAAGTGAATCCTGAGCGTCATGAACTTTTGTGAGCAGCTCTTTGAAAGAGCTCCAGGAGTCAATGTTCTGAGCCTCTTCGGTGAGTCCCAGTTCATCCAGAACATCCTTTCTCATAACGATATAGTAGCTGGAGTTGTATATACGGTATGCGGGCATTCCATAAATTGCGTCACCCACGGTTGTAGCCGGGATATATTCAGCCATAAGGTCGACCATCTCAGGAGCATACTCATCCAGATATTCCGAAATATCCATCAGCTGCTTCTGAGCAGTCAGTGTTGTAAAGCTTGTTGTCGGCATCGCATTGAACATGATCAGGTCAAGCGGGTCAGCGGTATCAGCTATCATAAGCGGGACCTGGGTCATATAAGTCTGGATGTCCATGATAGTGTAGTTGACATGAACGCCTATCTCTTCTTCTGCGATCTCATTGATAGCGTCCATAACTTCTTCTTTTCCGCCTTCGCCGAAGAATCCAAGGCCAACCATATTGATCTCAACGATTTCATCGGATTCACCTTCCGCCTCAAGTTCTTCCGCGAAAGAAGCAGCCGGGATCATGGTCACGGCCATCATTGAAGCCAGCAGCAGAGAAAGCATTTTTTTCTTCATGTGTTTTCCTCCTTTTCCATACCTGACTTATCTGCAAAGGTATGCAGCAAGTAATTAAATGTATTATAACTTTAGCCTTAATAGTGGCCCGAAAACACGCTGATTTTGACTTTTACAAAAGATAGTAACGCCTATTTTGAGTGTAGTATTGTTAATCTGCCGAAAAAAGTGATTTTCAGGAGGAATAAAGTGGTCGATTTTGACCTCACCACATGGCACCGATAAATATTTCCAGCCCTATTGCGATGAGTATGCATCCTCCAAGTACAGATGCTCCCCATGACAGACGTGTTCCCAGCTTTCTTCCTGCATAAAGACCCGCGATACAGATGACAAATGTTACAAGCCCTATGATGACCGAAGCCGTATTTGCAAGCATCAGGTCGTATGCTTCTATCGTAAAGCCCACCGACAGTGCATCGATTGAGGTAGCCAGCCCCTGCACCAATAGTTCTCCTGTTTTAACTTTAGTTTTTTCTTCCTCCTCGGTCTTTTTATTTCTTTCATGTATGCCCTCGATCACCATTTTCCCTCCAAGATACAGAAGAAGTGCGAGGGCTATATAGGGAACCGCTTTCTCAAAAGAGGAAAAAAGCTCCACTATCGTATGTACAAGTATCCACCCCGTCATCGGCATGGCATATTGAAACAGTGCGTAGACGCCTGCTATCAGGCACATACGTCCTTTTCGCATTGCAGGCTCTCTCAGTCCATTGGCAAGCGATACAGAAAACGCATCCATCGCGAGCCCGGTGCCGAGGAGCATGCTGTTAATAATAAAAATAAAGCTCATGATATCACTATTGTAAAAAAAAACATTATTTTAAGAAATAAAGCATTGCTTCAAGAAATAAAGCATTGTTTTAAGAAACAAAGCATTATTCTGGAAATCAGCATGTCCTAATGCCACAGCAGATCTGAGGGACGGATGGACAGATCCGGATATATGCTGCACGGAATCGTATCATCAAAAGAGTATATAGCCGCTTCCTCAGGCTCACCTTCTTTGAAAAGATATACAATAACTACCTTTTTTTCAGGGTGGATCAGCCAGTATTCCTTTACTCCGGCAGCCTGATACTTTGACTTCTTTATCCCCATGTCCTTCGACCCGGTTGATGGTGAAATAACCTCGACGACCCAGTCAGGAGCTCCATGACATCCTCTCTCGTCAAGCTTTGAGGTATCACAGATCACCGTAAGATCAGGTTCAAGATATGTCTTGTCATCATCAAACGGATATACCGCAAACGGGGGAATATAAACCTCACACTTTCCTCCGTGCGCCCTGATATAATTTGCAACAGTCAGATGCATTTCACCCACCAGTCTCTGGTGTGTCCTGGTAGGGGTTGCCATATAATAGAGCTGCCCGTTGATCAGTTCAGCACGGACACCTTCAGGAAGCGCGTAGATATCCTCGATAGTATACTCATCCTTGACAGTCAGGTATTTTGCAAGCGGTTCCTCAAGCCTTCCGGCTTTTCCTTCTTTAAATGCGTCCCTGTAATTACAGGGCTTTTGCGGCTTCATTGTTTCATCATTATACACATACAACACCTCCTCACCGAAAGGACTTTCAGATGCCCGACTTGCCTGTGTCCTGCGTGGCACCATACTTTGTCTCCTTCATCATCAATATCATTAAGCCAGTGCTGCCCATTGCAGCGCATCCCACTTGCCCGTCCTGAAATCAAGAACGGAAGCA
>JAFUCO010000030.1 GCA_017459635.1 Blautia sp.
AGATATGCAAGGAGATGCCAGTTTATGCCGGATTTCAATGAAATCGAAAATCGCGGAAACCCGCATAAAATAAGGCAAAACGCGGCATAAGCTGGCAAAAAACTGCATGATAAAAATTTTATTCATTTGCCACGGCAATATTTGCCGTTCGCCCATGGCGGAGTTTATTTTTAAGAAGATGGTTGAGGATGAGGGACTTTCTTCTCGGTTTGTTATTGCTTCTGCGGCTACAAGTACTGAGGAGATATGGAACGGAACAGGAAATCCGGTTTATCCGCCGGCTAAGGCGGAGCTCAGGAAGCATGGTATTTCATGTGAAGGGAAAAGGGCTGTTCAGATTAAGAAAAGCGACTATGATAAATATGATTTCATACTTGGTATGGAAAAATTCAATCTTCGCGGCATGATGCGGATCCTGGGGAGTGATCCGGAGAAGAAGGTTGGGCTTCTGATGGATTATACGGACTCTCCGCGGGATATTGCGGATCCATGGTATACGGGAGAGTTCGGAAGTACGTATCGTGATATCGTAGAAGGGTGCGAAGGCTTTCTTGAATACCTTAAAGAGAGAAAGCTTGTGTGGAATTAAGGCACTGTCCACAAATAACTTCCGAAATCTGCTTGTCTAAATTCCGCCCTGACTGCGTTGTCGTCGGTCGCCGCAGCCCGCTGCGCCTCCTTCCTCCGTCTTGCAGGGCGAAATTTATCCTTCGCATCTTTCGGAAGTTATTCATGTACAGTGCCTAACAGTCATTTCCTGTTGTTCTTATATGACCTGCGAACTTTGTCGATGTCTTTTTCTTTACATTTCATGTCCGGGAGGATATAATCAGTGGTATATCCAGTCTGACACTCAGAACACAGATCTTTATGGGCATTCGCCCGGTATTCCACTGAAAGGAAAAAATGAAAAATGACGAGAGAACATCAGGCATTTGTAAACGATTTACAGGCTGAACTCTTAACGACAGATGAATTCAAGACACATAAGTTTCGTATTTTGGATCATATGGATATAATACCTGAAAGCGATATTATGTCCGGTGAGGCAAGGGTGTACTTTGAATGTGGGGATAATAAAGACATTAAACAGGTATGCTCTGTAAAGATCGGGGATCTTTTTGCCTATTATGAGGATGGATGCGATATCAGGACCATTGCTGAGAAGATATTAAACCATCTTAACATGATCTATGATATGGGAATCGAGAAGATGGCGTCCGAGATAACGGACTATAGCAGGATAAGCAGCAGGCTTTTTGTGCGGCTTTTAAATTATGATAATAACAGGAAGGCTCTGGAGCAGGCTGTTTACCGTCGGGTAGGAGATGTTGCAGAGGTGCTGTATATCAAGGCGGGTGAAAATGAAGGAGTGCTGACAAGCACCAAGGTCAGGAAGGATTTTCTGAGAATATGGAATATGGATGAGAACCAGGTTTTTGATAAGGCTCGTTCCAATACACTCGTAAACAATCCTCCAAGATTATATGACTGGAGAAAGCTGCTGTTTGACTGTGGATATGAAGGCGATGAGTTTATGGGGGAATCGGGAAGCAATGTTCTGACCAGGGAACCTGCGGGAAACTGCATTACTACAAAAAACAAGACGAATGGAGCAGTGGCGGCTTTTCTGCCCGGTGTGCTGGAAAGAGTATCCGAACTTCTGGAATCGGACCTCTATATTGCTTTTACAAGTATTCATGAAGTGATGGTGCATTCAGCTGAGCAGGCAGAGCCTTCAATGCTAAAGGATGTGCTTGGCTCCACGATAGATGAATGCACTCAGGAAAATGACATACTGTCCAGAAATATTTTCTTCTTTGACAAAGGGAAAAAAGAACTTACGTGTCTTGATATCCCTGCCTGAGCTCTACAGCTTCAGCTGTACATGTATTAAACAAAACGAAGGAGCCGGCGGCTCAGCCCGGAAGAGCTGAGCCGTCAGCTCCTTCGTTTTTATCCGGCAGCCAGATGTGAACGGTTTTTATCCTGTTGCCGTTAAATTCATCAACTGCCAGAAGTGTTCCATCCTCAAGGATCATTTTCTGCCCGGAGGTGGGCAGTGAATCAAGCTGTTCTATAATATATCCTCCAATCGAATCATATTCGGTTGAATTAAGGGAAAGACCAAGAGCTTCATTGATATCGTCAAGCCGTGCGGAGCCTGACGCAAGATATTCTTTTCCGGGCTGTACGGTGATAAGATCTTCCTGCTCGTATTCATCATATTCATCGCGTATCTCACCGACGATCTCCTCGAGCAGGTCTTCCAGAGTTACAAGACCGGCGGTTGCCCCGTATTCGTCAAGGACGAGAGCCAGGTTGACGGATGCCTTGCGCATCTCCAGAAGAAGGTCGGCAGTGGGCTTGTGTTCATAAGTGAAGTATGGTTCTCTCAGTATATCATGTATTGAAAGCTCGCTTTCCTGAGTGTTAAGAAGCAGATCCTTCATATTTATAGTGCCTATGATGTTGTCCGTGGAGTCTTCATAGACAGGGAATCGTGTATGACGGTGCAGACGGAATATTTCCAGAAGCTGTGACTCGGTTGAATCAACATCTACTATGTCCATATCGATGCGCGGAACCATTACATCCCTGGCAGTCGAATCACCGAAGTCAAACACATTGTAGATCATCTGCTTTTCTTCTTTTTCAATAACACCATCTTCCTGCCCGACATTTACAAGAGTCCGCAGCTCGTTTTCTGTCATGATGTTATTCCTGGCATCGGGGTCTATATGAAGAATGCGCATTATAAGACGCTCGAGCATATTGACTATCGAAATGACAGGCGTAAAAAGTACCATCACAACGTAGATTACCGGGGCATAGGAGAGCGCTGTTTTTTCGGCATGCAGGCTTGCGAGTGTTTTCGGGGTTATCTCGCCGAAAAGGAGGATGAAAAGCGTCAACAGTCCGGTTGCAGCACCGACGTATATATTACCCCATATATGTATGGTTACGCTGGTCGTGAGGGCGGAGACAGCCATGTTTACTATATTATTCCCTATCAGGATAGCACTGAGCATCTTGGCGGGCTGTGAAATGACTTTGTTAAGCGTTACAGCCCGTTTGTTTCCTTCCTCGATAAGCGAACGCACCCGTATATGGCTTACTGTGGTAAGCGCGGTTTCTGCGGAAGAGAAAAACGAAGACAGCGTTATCAGTATAACGATGGCTGCCAGGTCGATAATAATTTCCGTATTCAAAATACCCCTCCAATTCAGATCCGATGTAAGAAGTAACAATAAAAGAGACAGGCATAGGACTGAAAAGTATTATAATTCTATATGCCGGTTTTTTCAAGTTCCCTGTGTTTCTCAAAAAAAGCTCTTTAAAAATGAAAAGCGCTGTGATATACTTACGAGAGCGACTATCTAAAGAGGAGGAAATATTGATGGAACATATCAAAACACTTAACACAAAGAATCTGCAGAATACCGTAAAGAAGGGTGGATGCGGCGAATGCCAGACATCCTGCCAGTCAGCATGCAAGACATCCTGCACAGTCGGAAATCAGAGCTGCGAACATAAGTAAGATTGATCCAGGCAACCGTTTTTTCGCGAAGGCTGAAAGCCCCGCAGGCTCCTGCGGGGCTTCATAATTGCATAGGATCTTAAACTGCATCGGCAGTTTTATGGTCCGTACCCGCCCGGGCTGCTTTTGAGGTGATCTATCTCAGGCACCCTGGAAAAGTGATAAAACGATGCCGGTGAACTGTGATCTGAAAAATGGAATGGAGTGTGTGTATGAGTCTGATTCACCGCTATCGGAGCAATGGATACAACATTGTTCTGGATATCAACAGTGGATCCATTCATCTGGTGGATGATGCTGCTTATGATGTGCTGCCATATCTGGAGGAGCATGTGGATGATGATGAGATAGTGTCGCGCCTGTCAGGGACATATCCTGAGGCGGACATACGTTCATCCATAAGTGAGTGCCGGGAGCTGGAAGCACAGGGGATGCTTTTTACAAAGGACATATATCGCGAGGCGATAGATGCATTTACGGGAGCACGGCAGACAGTTGTAAAAGCACTTTGCCTGCATGTTGCCCATGACTGCAATCTTGCCTGCAGATACTGCTTTGCGGAGGAGGGTGAGTACCATGGCCGCAGGGCGCTTATGTCATTTGAGACGGGAAGAGAGGCGCTTGATTTCCTGATAGCGTCTTCCGGAAACAGGACAAACCTTGAAGTGGATTTTTTCGGCGGCGAGCCACTGATGAACTGGGAAGTTGTCAAACAGCTCGTAGCCTACGGAAGGTCAAGGGAAAAGGAGTGCAATAAGAAATTCCGTTTTACCCTTACGACCAACGGCGTCCTGCTTAATGATGAGATCATGGAGTTCTGCAACCGTGAGATGGGTAATGTGGTTCTCTCGATAGATGGCAGGAAGGAAGTCCATGACAGGATGCGCCCGTTCAGAAGCGGCCATGGCAGCTATGACATGATAGTCCCGAAGTTCCTGAAGTTTGCTGAGTCACGCGGCCAGGAAAGGTACTATGTAAGGGGAACCTTCACGCATTTCAATACGGATTTCGCATCTGACGTGCTTCATCTGGCTGATCTGGGCTTCAAACAGATATCGGTTGAACCGGTGGTTGCCCCTAAGGATGAACAGTATGCGATCACGGAAGAGGACATCCCTGTGATATTTGAACAGTACGACTTCCTGGCACGTGAAATGATAAAACGTGAAAAGGAAGGACGCGGATTCAATTTCTTCCATTTTATGATCGACCTGACAGGAGGGCCCTGCGTTTACAAACGGCTGAGCGGATGCGGTTCAGGAACCGAGTATCTTGCTGTTACGCCCTGGGGTGATCTTTATCCCTGCCACCAGTTTGCGGGGGAGGAGAAGTTCCTGCTTGGAAATGTCCGGGAGGGCATCCTGCATCCAGAGATCAGTGAAGAGTTTGGCAGATGCAATGTTTATTCAAAGCCGGAATGCGCAGACTGTTTTGCAAGGTTTTACTGCAGCGGCGGGTGCGCGGCAAATGCCAGCCATTTTACCGGTGAGATCACAGGCAATTACAGGATCGGATGCGAGCTGCAGCGTAAACGCGTTGAGTGCGCCATCATGATCAAAGCCGCGTTTGCGGAGTAATTTTTACAGAAGAAGGGAAAAGCAATGAAGAAGAGCAGAGGTATTGCAGTACTGCTGATCATGGTCCTTATTACCGCCTTTTTGTGCTATACGGCGGCAGTCGGAATCGGACCGGAAAAGAGCGGTTCTGCGAGGAACATTAAGACTGGTCTGGATCTTTCCGGCGGTGTCAGTATTACTTATGAAACAAAGGAAAGCAATCCGAACAGCGCAGACATGAGCGATACTATCTACAAGCTGCAGAAGCGTGTAGAACAGTACAGCACCGAGGCACAGGTTTATAAAGAGGGTATCAACCGTATCAACGTTGAGATCCCCGGAGTCAGCGATGCCAATTCAATCCTTGAGGATCTTGGAAAGCCCGGATCACTCTGCTTTATAGAGCAGACGGACGAAGAAGGCAATTCGAACTTCTCCTACAGTTCAACATCAGGAAACTACGAGCTTGACAGGACTCTCGATGAGATACGTGAAGCGGGCTCTGTAGTACTTGAAGGTACGGATGTTGCTGATGCTCAGGGCGGAGCTATCCAGACAAACAATAACTCCACAAGAGAGTACGTTGTAAGCCTTACCCTTACGGATGACGGCAAAACGAAGTTCGCCGAGGCAACAGCAGCAAATGTGGGCAAGCAGATAGCTATCGTATATGATAACGGAATCCTCAGCGCTCCCCGTGTCAATGAAGCCATCGGCGGAGGAAGCGCGCAGATCACCGGTATGGACAGTGTTGAGGAGGCACAGAACCTGGCTTCCTATATCAGGATCGGTTCGCTCAGCCTGGAGCTTGAAGAGCTTCGTTCAAACGTTGTTGCGGCACAGCTCGGTGTAGAAGCTATTGCGACTTCACTCAGAGCTGCAATCATCGGTCTTATAATCGTTATGCTGATCATGATCATCGCATATCGTGTTCCGGGTGTGGTAGCTTCACTGGCGCTTGTTCTTTATACAACGCTTATCCTTATCCTTATCGATGCTTTCGAGATTACCCTTACCCTTCCGGGTATTGCCGGTATCATACTTGGCATAGGTATGGCTGTTGACGCAAATGTTATCATTTATGCCCGTATGCAGGAAGAGATAGCGGCCGGCCAGACGGTACACAGCGCCATCAAGGCGGGCTTCAGCAAAGCTTTCTCGGCAATATTTGACGGCAACATTACCACACTTATCGCGGCCGTGGTGCTTATGTATCTTGGCTCCGGTACAGTTAAGGGCTTTGCATATACCCTGGCCCTTGGCATTATTGTGTCAATGTTCACTGCCCTTGTTATTTCCCGATTTGTTATCTATGCGATATATGCTGTAGGGGTACGTGATGAGAAATTCTACGGAAAAGCAAAGAACCGAAAAGTCTTTGATTTCCTTGGAAAGCGTAAGACGTTCTTTATCATATCGATCGTGCTTATCCTTGCAGGCCCTGTTTTCATGGTGATCAACAGCGGTATGGGCAACAAGGCGCTGAATTACAGCCTTGAGTTCTCTGGCGGTACAGCAACCAATGTTACCTTCAATGAAAACATGGATCTTGCGGATATCGATGCAAACGTGGTACCGATAGTTGAGAAGCTTACGGGCGACAAGAATGTGCAGACTACCAAGGTTGTCGGCACAAACCAGGTTATCATCAAGACCAGGTCGCTTACTCTTGATGAGCGTGAAGCTCTCAATAAGGCACTTGTAGATGAGTTCGAAGTGGACGAGGATCTGATACAGGCAGAGAGTATCAGCGCAACAGTAAGTAAAGAGATGCGTAATGATGCCATTATGGCAGTCATTGTTGCTACTATCTGCATGCTTCTGTACATCTGGTTCCGTTTCAAGGATATCAGGTTCGCAAGCAGCGCGGTCCTTGCACTGCTGCATGACGTTCTTGTTGTCCTTACCTTCTATGCGATCGCAAGAGTATCGGTGGGCAATACATTTATCGCGTGTATGCTTACTATCGTAGGTTACTCGATCAACGCTACTATCGTTATCTTCGACCGTATACGTGAGCATCTGCACGGACGCACTGACTCGGATACGCTGGATGATATTGTAAATACAAGTATCACCGAGACGCTGACACGAAGCATTTATACTTCGCTCACCACCTTCGTTATGGTTACGGTGCTGTTTATCTTCGGTGTCTCGTCGATCCGTGAATTTGCTGCTCCGCTGATGGTTGGTATTATTGTCGGCGCTTACTCCTCAATATGCATCACAGGCGCACTCTGGTACGTCATGAAGAGGCATGTAGGGGCAGGTAAGGAAACTGCAAAGGCCGTGGCTCCGAAGGCGGCTGCAGCTGCAGGAGCTAAAGCATCGGCAACAGTTTCCAACACAAACAACGGACAGAAAGAGCCTAAGAAGAAAAACCGCAAGCGTGTACAGGAGAGGCTGGCCCGCGAGGCAGAAGAAGCAAAGAAGACAGAGGAACAGTAACATAATATTTCCTATCAGAAGCAGGACCCGGGAGCTATGCGCCCGGGTTCTGCCTGTAGTGAGGAGAGTGAGAAGCGTGGCAAGATGGGCTGTATATGCAAAAAAAGCGGACTTTAAGGCGATAGCTGAGAAATATGGCATTGACCAGGTGACAGCGCGGATCATCAGAAACCGTGACGCGGTCACGGATGAGGAGATCCGGCAGTATATTAGCGGCAAACTGTCCGATTTGCCATCCCCGCACCTGCTCAAGGATGCAGACAAAGCGGCAGGCATTCTCGCCGGAAAAATAAGCGAAGGCAGGCACATACGGATACTTGGCGACTATGATATTGATGGTGTTTCAGCCACATATATCCTCAAAAAAGCACTGAAGGAAGCCGGTGCAGATGTAGATCATTATATCCCGGACCGGATACTTGACGGTTACGGGATAAACGGACAGATCATCGAGAAAGCCATTGCTGACAATGTCGATACGATAGTAACATGCGATAACGGGATCTCGGCGGCTGAAGAAATTCAGGCAGCGAAAGACGCCGGAATGACAGTGATCGTTACGGACCACCATGAGGTTCCATATACGGAAGAGGACGGGGTGATCACACATATTATCCCTCCTGCAGATGCGGTTGTTGATCCTAAACAGCCAGACTGCCAGTATCCGACGGATACAATATGCGGCGCTGTGGTGGCCTTTAAGGTAATGCAGGTGCTCTATGAGCTTATGGGTCTTCCGCCGGAAAAGCTCAGCCCTCTGGTAGAGATCGAGGCTGTCGCGACAATCGGTGATGTGATGGAGCTTAAAGGAGAAAACAGGATCCTTGTGCGGGAAGGTCTGAAACGGCTGGAAAAAACGAAGAATACAGGGCTGCGTGCGCTGATACGGGCCTGCGGCCTGGAGAATAATCATCTGACGGCTTACCACATCGGGTTCGTTATCGGCCCCTGCATAAATGCAAGCGGCAGGCTTGATACAGCAGCCAGGGCCCTGTCTCTTCTTGAGGCTGAATCAGAGGACGAGGCGGCCGTTATTGCGGGAGAACTGTTTGACCTGAATGTCAGCCGCAAGGCGATGACAGAGGAAAGCATAAATGAGGCGCAGCGCATCATAGAGGATGAAGGATACCTTGATGACCGCGTGCTTGTTGTTTTTCTGCCGCAGTGCCATGAAAGCCTTGCGGGAATTGTGGCCGGCAGGATAAGGGAAAAGTATTACAGACCCACCTTTATTATAACGCGTGGACAGGACTGCGCGAAGGGAAGCGGACGCTCTACCGATGAATACCCCATGTTCGATGAGATGTCGAAGCTTGGGGATCTGTTTATCCGTTTTGGAGGGCACAAGAAGGCGGCGGGCTTTTCGATAAGTGAGGATAATATACCTGTGCTGCGGAAGAGGATCAATGAACAGTGTACGCTTAAGGACAGTGAACTTACACCGAAGGTATTGATAGATGTGGCCGTTCCGATACATTATCTGAGCAGAAAGCTTGTGAGGGAGATCGATATGCTGGAGCCTTTCGGAAATGGAAACCCCAAGCCTCTTTTTGCCCAGAAGAACCTGAGGGCTACGGGGGCAAGGATCGTAGGGAAGAACGGCAATGTGGTCAAAATGAAGCTTCAGGAGCAAAGCGGTTTTTCGATGGAAGCGATATATTTTGGTGATGCGCAGGCTTTTATGCGGGATGCAGGAAACGGCGTCAGCCTTATGGCTGCATACAGACCTGAGATAAACAATTACAGGGGTATGGAATCACTTCAGGTTATAATTACAGATTACGTTGTAAAGAGTAATTAAATATGTTATACTATCATAATAAATTTTTTCGGGAGGAACTGCAGCATGAAGAAACTTGAGGAATATGTAAGAAGCATACCTGATTTTCCGGAGCCGGGGATTATTTTCAGGGATATCACCAGTATACTTCAGGATCCTGACGGGCTCAGGCTGGCCATCGATGAAATGCAGGCTTTTCTGGAGAACCTGGATGTTGACGTTATAGTAGGAACCGAATCACGCGGGTTTATTTTCGGAATGCCTATAGCATATAATCTGCATAAACCGTTCGTACCTGTCCGCAAAAAAGGAAAGCTCCCCTGCGAGACCATCTCCAGAAGCTATGACCTTGAATACGGCCAGGCAACGATAGAAATTCATAAGGATGCGATAAAACCGGGTCAGAAGGTTGCGGTTGTAGATGACCTTATCGCGACCGGCGGAACCGTCAAGGCAGCCATCGAGATGATCGAAGAGCTTGGCGGGGAAGTTGTTAAGTGCGTGTTTCTGATGGAGCTTGCCGGGCTTAACGGGCGCGCCGCCCTTGCCGGATATGATGTGGATGCAGCCATAACATACGAAGGAAAATAAAAAAAGACTGCTGTTCATGGCTCAGCTGCAGGCGGCTTTGAACAGCAGCAGGAATGGTAAACAGATTTCAGGCAGAGAGGTGGTGATTCTGTGGCGGAAATAATCAGCAGCGTATCAGCAGAAAAAAACAATACAGAGATTGACCGGACAAAGCTTGAATCCGTTATCAGGGCGGATGCTTCTGTTAAAGCAATGAATGATTTTACCAGCCCTGATGATCTTTACCGGGAACTGATCTCCAGTATCAGAAAGTATCATCCTTCTGCGGATATCTCGATTGTCGAGAAGGCTTACCGGACAGCGAGCGAGGCTCACAAGGACCAGAAGCGCAAATCCGGAGAACCTTATATAATACATCCGCTCTGTGTGGCTATTATCCTTGCTGATCTTGAGCTTGATAAAGAGACCATTGTGGCGGGTCTTCTGCATGATGCGGTCGAAGACACCTGGATGACTTATGAAGAGGTAGAGAAGGAGTTCGGCGAGGAGGTTGCCCTGCTTGTTGACGGGGTTACCAAGCTGGGACAGTTTTCCTACGATGCAGACAAGCTGGAGGTCCAGGCGGAGAACCTGAGAAAGATGTTCCTTGCAATGGCCAAGGATATCAGGGTCATCCTGATAAAGCTTGCTGACCGGCTCCACAATATGCGTACGCTAAAGTACATGAGGCCTGAAAAGCAGAGGGAAAAGGCGCGCGAAACAATGGATATTTACGCGCCTATCGCCATGCGTCTTGGTATTTCGAAGATCAAGGTGGAGCTGGATGATCTGGCACTTAAATATCTTGAACCCGAGATATACTATGATCTTGTTGAGAAGATTGCTCTAAGAAAGAGCGTCCGTGAGGACTTTGTAGGCAGGATAGTAGGAGAGGTCGAGCAGCAGCTTGTCGAATCCGGGATAAAAGCCCGTGTAGACGGGCGTGTAAAGCACTTTTTCAGCATCTACAAGAAGATGGTGAACCAGAACAAGACCATCGACCAGATATATGACCTGTTTGCGGTCCGTATCATTGTGGATTCCGTAAAGGACTGTTATGGCGCGCTCGGTGTAATTCATGAGATGTACAAGCCGGTTCCCGGCAGGTTCAAGGACTACATCGCGATGCCGAAATCGAACATGTATCAGTCCCTGCATACAACTCTTATAGGCCCTTCCGGGCAGCCGTTTGAGATCCAGATACGCACATTTGAGATGCACAGAACTGCCGAGTACGGTATTGCGGCCCACTGGAAGTATAAGGAATCCTCCGACGGCAAGGCTCCGGTTGGAAAGAGTGAGGAGGAAAAACTGAACTGGCTCCGTCAGATCCTGGAATGGCAGAGGGATATGTCGGACAACAAAGAGTTCATGAGCCTTCTGAAGAACGATCTTGATCTTTTTGCGGACAGTGTATACTGTTTTACACCTCAGGGTGATGTGAAAACTCTTCCCAGCGGGTCTACGACCATCGATTTTGCCTACAGTGTTCACAGCGCGGTCGGCAACCGAATGGTGGGAGCCCGCGTTAATGGAAAGCTTGTTCCCATCGAGTATCAGATCAACAATGGCGACAGGGTAGAAGTCATCACTTCGCAGAACTCGCAGGGACCGAGCCGTGACTGGCTGAAGGTGGTGCGCAGCACCCAGGCGAAGACAAAGATAAACCAGTGGTTCAAGAAGGAACTGAAGGAAGACAACATACTGAAGGGCAAGGAACTGCTTGCCCAGTATGCAAGGGCCAAGGGATATAAGATATCCGTATATATGAAGCCTGCTTTTGTAGAGCAGGTACTGAGTAAATACGGTTTCCGTGACTGGGATTCAGTCCTGGCAGCCATAGGACATGGAGGCCTTAAAGAGGGACAGGTATTCAACAAGCTGTTCGAGGCCTGGCAGAAGGAAAACCAGAAGAATATAACCGATGAGCAGGTGCTTGAGGTAGTTGCTGAAAATAAGGAAAAGATGCATCCTACACGCAACAAGGGCGGGATAGTTGTCAAGGGAGTCCATGATGTTGCGGTAAGATTCAGCAAATGCTGCAGCCCGATTCCCGGGGACGAGATAGTAGGCTTTGTCACAAGAGGCCGCGGCATAACCATCCATCGTACGGACTGCGTGAATGTGATCAACATGTCCGAGGCGGACAGGACACGGCTTATTGAAGCCGAATGGCAGGCACCGGAGAGCAGGCAGGAGGAGAGGTATACTGCCGAGCTCCACATTTTCGCCAATAACAGGACAGGGCTTCTGGTTGATCTGTCAAAGATCTTTACTGAACGCAAGATAGATGTACGCAGCCTTAACAGCAGGGCCAACAAGCATGAAAAAGCGACTATTTCGGTGACATTTGCAGTCGAGAGCAAAGAAGAGCTTCACAGCCTTATCGAAAAGATCCGCCAGGTGGAAAGCGTGCTTGACGTTGAAAGAGCAACAGGATAACGGAGGACAGAGATTCATATGGACAGCAGGATCATGCTGAGGGCCGCAGTGCTTGGGCCTATAGGAACAAATGTATATTTTGTAAAGAATACGGAAACAGATGAGATGTTCATAGTGGATCCGGCTGATGATGCCTTTCGTATTAAACAGGCAGTACGCAGCATGGAAGGGAGTCCTGCTGCGATCCTGCTCACCCATGGGCACTTTGACCACATCATGGCAGTGAAAGATATAAAGGATGAATATAATATTCCGGTATATGCCTGCCGTCAGGAAGAGGAAGTCCTTAAGTCGCCTGCAGCCAATCTGTCTGCGGGTTATGGGATGAGCATATCGATTGAAGCAGACCGTTATCTGGAGGATAACGAAGAATTTGAATGCGCGGGCTTTAACATCAGGATGCTGCATACGCCTGGCCATACACAGGGCAGCTGCTGCTATTACCTGGAGGAAGGAAAGCTCCTTTTCAGCGGGGATACGCTTTTCCATGGCTCTGCCGGGAGAACGGATTTCCCAGGGGGAAGCATGACGGAGATAGTCCGCAGTCTGCATATGCTTACGGAAACACTGCCGGAGGACACGGTTGTGCTTCCGGGACACGAATCAGCTACAACGATAGGTGATGAAAAGAGGTATAACCCGTTTGTACAGAATAGCGATTCATTTTATTGACAGGGATTTTGAACATGATATCTTTGAGCTGATCCGTGCGTTTTATCCCGAAGCCGAATTCATCGTCACGTATCAGGATGCTGAAGGGATGGAGCCTCATAAAACGGAGGTGCCTGAAGAAGAGCAGCCGCAGTGCGATATGGAATTCCGCGTATGGGAAGAGGATGGCATTTACAGGATAGAATACCGTGCAGAGAATGATTCCGGCATTATAGATGCCGGTTCTGAAAAGGAAGGGCAGCCCGGTTTGTTGCAGGAGGATGCCCTTTTATTACGCAATCCCCGCCGGATAAGAAAAGCAAAAAAGGACAGCATCAAATATGAACTTTATAAAGTACTGACAAAGCTCTCAGGGAAAACTCTTCCCTGGGGAAATCTTACCGGGATAAGGCCGGCAAAGATAGCCATGGGGCTTCTTGAAGAAGGCCGCAAAAATACTGAGATAGCGCAGGAGATGAGGGAGCGTTATATGGTGAGCCCCAAAAAGGCCGCGCTTGCCATTGCGATAGCAAACCGTGAACGGGATCTTCTGAAAAATATTGACTGTGATAACGGGTACAGCCTTTACATAGGAATTCCCTTCTGCCCGAGCATATGCCTTTACTGCTCCTTCAGCTCTTCACCTTTATCTGTCTGGGAAAAGCGTGTTGATGATTACCTGGATGCACTTATGAAGGAAGCCAGGGCGGTCTCGCTCATCATGAAAGAAAAAGGACGCCATCTGGATACGGTATATATTGGAGGAGGGACACCCACTACACTGAAGCCTGACCAGATGAGGCGGCTTCTTAATGAAGTGATGGAGGATTTCCCGGTATCAAATCTTGAAGAGTTTACGATAGAGGCGGGAAGACCGGACAGCATCACCGCTGAAAAGCTTAAGGCAATGAAAGAATTCCCGGTGAGCCGTATATCTGTTAATCCGCAGACCATGAATCAGCAGACACTGGACATTATCGGGCGCAGGCATACCGTTTGGCAGACACGGGAGGCATTTTATCTTGCGAGGGAAGCCGGGTTTGATGATATCAATATGGACCTTATCATTGGGCTTCCGGGTGAGGATGAAGCCATGGTATCACATACACTTGATGAGATCAAGCTGCTTCAGCCTGACAGCATGACAGTACATTCTCTTGCAGTAAAAAGGGCGGCGCGCCTTAACATATTCAGGGATCAGTACAGGGAAATGACCTTTGAGAATAATCAGCAGATCCTCGACCTTACGATGCAGGCGGCATACAGTATGGGGATGAGCCCGTATTACCTGTACAGGCAGAAGAATATGAAGGGCAATTTTGAAAATGTCGGATATTCTAAGGTTGACAAAGCCGGGATTTACAATATACTGATTATGGAAGAAAAAGAGCCGGTCATCGCGCTTGGAGCCGGAGGCGCTTCGAAGCTTGTGATCAGGGACAGCCAGCGTATTGAAAGAGCGGAAAATGTAAAGGATGTAAGAAACTACATCATGCGCATCGATGAAATGATAGAGCGGAAGAGAAATGCGATAGAGCTATATCTTTAACCGTCAATGATGAGTGCAGTCAGCTTTTAAACGGGAGATCCGGCATCTGATGGAAGAAAAACCTGCAGGGCAGTCTCCCGGATTCAGGAAGCGGAAAAAGCCGTTACCATTCACGGCCCGGCCGCAGGCGGCTGAACTGTGAACAGTAACAGTATGGAGGAAACGGGTGGAAGATTATCTTGAAAAATTCGGACTGGACATATCGGCGCTTTCCCCGGAGGAAACAGCCGTTGTACAGTACAGCATGGAATCCGAACTCAGACATGGCGTGGTAGTGAGCAATCTTGCATTTGCCGTATCGCGGGAGATGGGGCTGCCCGAAGAAATATGCCTTGAAACAGCCCTTGCCGGGATGCTTCATGACATCGGCAAGCTTAGACTTAAAGGGTATATTAATGGACAGAAGGAAGACTCGCTGATGGTGGAGGAGCTGCGCTATGTCAGGATGCATTCCATGCTTGGATATGAAGAACTGAAGAAAAGCAGTTATTCCGATTATGTTCTGAAATCGGTCCTGCACCATCATGAGAACTATGATGGGACCGGATATCCAGACAATCTCTCCGGGAGGGATATACCACTTGGGGCAAGGATCATACGTGTATGTGACGTATATACGGCTCTTCGTTCTGACAGACCTTACAGAAGGGCATTCGACGGGAATACTGCCATGGAGATGATGATCGAAGAGGTCAAGGATTTTGATATGGAGATTTTTCTGGCTTTCCTGCGCGTAATGCACGATCCGGCACAGCACATAAGGCAGGATACACCTGCACTTGATGCTCTGCTTTTAAAGGAACGTGCAAAAAGCCATAACACTGATAAGACATACAAGGAGGAAAAATGACGCTGAAAAAGAAACCTGTGACTGGTATGAAGGACATCCTTCCTTCAGAAATGGAGATCCGCAACTATGTTATCAATATGGTAAGGGAGACTTATGGGACTTTCGGCTTTTCGTCCATAGAGACTCCATGTGTGGAACATATTGAAAATCTGTGCAGCAAGCAGGGCGGTGAGAACGAAAAGCTTATTTTCAAGATCCTGAAGAGGGGCGAGAAGCTTAAACTTGATCAGGCGTCTGAAGAGTCCGATCTAGTGGACTCAGGACTCAGATATGACCTGACAGTACCGCTTTGCAGATACTATTCAAACAATGCGAATTCGCTGCCTGCACCGTTTAAGGCACTCCAGATGGGCAATGTATGGCGGGCTGACCGTCCCCAGAGAGGGAGGTTCCGCCAGTTCATGCAGTGCGATATCGACATTCTGGGCGAGAATACCTATCTGGCCGAGATAGAGCTCGTGCTTGCTACAACGACGCTTCTTGGAAAGCTGGATTTTCATAATTATTCCATCCGGATAAATGACAGGCGCATCCTTAAGGCGATGGCCGCCTACAGCGGTTTTCCGGAGACGAGCTATGACACGGTATTCATAATCCTCGACAAGATGGACAAGATCGGAATCGAAGGCGTCAGGGAAGAACTTGCGAATGAAGGTTTTTCAGCTGATTCGATAGATACCTATCTTTCAATGTTCCAGGAGGTAAGGGACGATGTGACAGGAGTCCGTTACCTTAAGGAGAAGCTTCGCGATGTCCTTGATGCGGAAGTGGCAGAGGATCTTGAAACGATAATCAGTACGGTTGAAGAAGTCAAAACCGGTGATTTCAGAATGTGTTTTGATCCGACCCTCGTACGCGGCATGTCCTACTATACAGGGCCTATATTCGAGATATCCATGGACGAGTTTGGCGGCAGCGTTGGCGGCGGCGGCCGGTATGACGAAATGATAGGCAAGTTTACCGGCAATAATATCAGTGCCTGCGGTTTCTCGATCGGTTTTGAAAGGATAGTCATGCTCCTTCTTGAGAGAGGATACAGGATTCCTGACAGCAGGGGCCGCAAGGCATATCTGATCGAAAAGAATATGCCGGCAGATAAGATGGCGGATATCATCCGTCAGGCGACTGAGGAAAGGCAGAACGGTATAAACGTAAATATTTCCATCATGAAAAAGAACAAGAAATTTCAAAAGGAACAGCTCTCTTCGGAGGGATATACTGAGATTGTTGAATTTTACAGGGATTAAAGGAGAGAATGACTCATGGCTGAGAGCATGAAGGGACTGCACAGGACCTGTCGCTGTGCAGAAGTTACAGAACAGATGGAAGGAAGCACCATAACCCTGATGGGATGGGTTCAGAAGGTGCGTAATATCGGCGGCGTAATATTTGTGGATCTGAGGGACCGTTCAGGGATCATGCAGCTGCTGTTTGAAAATGATGAAAGAGGAGTTGACGCCGAAGGCTTTGATAAGGCTGCTTCCCTCCGCGCGGAATACGTGCTCGCCGCGACGGGCGTAGTTGAAAAGCGCGGAGGCGAGGTCAACAAAAACCTGGCAACAGGTTCTCTTGAGCTTCGTGTTGGCTTATTCCGCATACTGTCCGAATCGGAGGTTCCGCCGTTTGAGGTGAAGGAAGACAGCAAAACGCGTGACGAAGTCAGGCTCAAATATCGTTATCTTGACCTCAGAAGACCTGATATCCAGAGAAATCTGATGCTCAGAAGCCGTGTAGCGATGCTTACCAGAAAGTTCTTTGCCGAGGAAGGCTTCCTTGAGATAGAAACACCTATGCTGGGAAAGACAACTCCTGAAGGAGCCAGGGACTATCTGGTACCGTCCAGGATCCATCCCGGATGCTTCTATGGTCTTCCGCAATCCCCGCAGCTTTATAAGCAGCTGCTGATGTGCTCGGGATATGACCGCTATATACAGATCGCGAGATGCTTCCGCGATGAGGACCTGAGGGCTGACAGACAGCCGGAGTTTACCCAGATAGACATGGAGCTTTCCTTTGTTGACGTGGACGATGTTATTGACGTAAATGAGAGATTTCTTGCATACCTGTTCAAGGAGGTCCTTGGAGTGACTGTGCCGCTTCCGATTGAGAGGATCACCTGGCAGGAAGCCATGGATCGTTTTGGATCGGACAAGCCGGATATGCGTTTCGGCATGGAACTCTGCGATGTAAGTGATATCGTTAAGGACTGCGGTTTTGCCGTATTTACAAACGCGCTTGCCTCCGGCGGCTCTGTAAGGGGAATTAATGCAAAGGGACAGGGCGGAATGCCCCGCAAGAAGATAGACAAGCTTGTTGAGTTTGTGCGAGGCTATGGCGCGAAAGGCCTTGCATATATAGCTATAAATGCGGACGGCACAAGGAAATCCAGCTTTGCCAAGTTTATGACAGAAGAAGAGATGGATGCACTTGTTAAGGCTATGGACGGAGAGAACGGGGACCTGCTTCTTTTTGCGGCCGACAGCAAGAAGCTTGTCTATGATGTGCTCGGTGCGCTGCGCCTTGAGCTGGCAAAGCAGATGGATCTTCTGGATAAGAATGAATACCGTTTTGTATGGGTGACCGAGTTCCCGCTCCTTGAGTGGAATGACGAGGAAAACCGCTATCAGGCAATGCACCATCCGTTTACAATGCTGATGGAGGAGGACCTGCAGTATCTTGATTCAGATCCCGGAAGAGTACGCGCAAAGGCTTATGATATAGTACTTAACGGCAATGAGATCGGTGGTGGCTCGGTACGTATCCATCAGGATGACATACAGGAAAAAATGTTCGAAAAGCTTGGCTTCACTAAGGAGCAGGCTCATGAACAGTTCGGTTTCCTGCTTGATGCATTCAAATACGGAGTTCCGCCTCACGCAGGACTTGCCTATGGCCTTGACCGTCTTGTAATGCTCATGGCTAAAGTGGATTCTATCCGCGACGTAATAGCTTTCCCGAAGGTAAAGGATGCCTCATGCCTCATGACAGAATCACCCTCAATGGCAGACGATAAGCAGCTGGAGGAGCTTCATCTTATTGTAAGAAACGAAAGTGCTGAGTAATTAAAAATGGAGGCTGTGAAAAAAGTTTTACTTTTTTCACAGCCTCCATTTATTGTTGTCAGTTTGTCTGGTCGTAGGTTTCGTCTATTTCTATAGAGCCGAACAGGGCGTCGCCGAAGGCTTTTCCGGGGTCGGTGAGTTTCCATGAGACACCGTCATTTTTCAGGTTAAATGTTATGTTGCTGTCATTGACGGCAGTATTCTCATCAAGACATCTGAGGAGAAGCTCTCTTGAATGGGTAAGGCGGGTTTCGGCGCCGTCGATGACGGCATCAGCTGTGCCAAGGTATGCATCCATCTGAGAGTGGTAATTATCCATAATGGCGTCGCTGTCAAATGAGGTTATGCGTGCTTCGACCTCTGCAGAGCTTTTATTTATGGTGCTTCCAAGTACTTCGTAGTTGAAATGCTCATGGGCCTGCTCTGCCATCGCATTGTAAATGCTGCTGAGGGTATCATCCGAATTGTTTATCAGTTCAGCTATCCCGAGGTAATTGCACAGGTCATCGATGTTCATTTTACGTATCGTATTAAGATAAATATTGAGAGTTTCCTCCGGGGTGAGGATATATGAATCAGAAAGCCAGGTGATAAGCCCGCCTACGAGCTGGTTTTCGAGGACGGATGTGTGATTTACTCTCCATCCGGCATCTGTTTTTGAAAGCCGCAGTGTACAGTCTGACTCTGTAAATTCATATTCACCTGTTTTAAGAAGGTGGTTGAGGAGAAGATATCGTTCCTCCGTAGTCATTTTGCTGCTTTCGCCGGCGGCCTCGTCTTCTATCGATTCCCTCAGGGAAGAGGAGGCAAAATCTTTTGACAGTGATTTGGCGTCAATGGTTTTAAGACGTACGGAGGCACTGGCAGTCTTGCCGTCATCAGAAATGTCTGCAGACAGGATTTCATAGTCGAAATTCTTGAAGAAGAGTGAAAAGACATCCTTCACTTCTTCTGTGCTGGACATATCCGGAGACCATGAATCATCGTGAAACAGTTCAGTCTGGCTTAAGTATGAGTATGCCTCATCCGGATCCAGGCTTTTGAGAGGATCCAGTTCCGCGGCTACTGCCTTTCTGACTGCCGTATTGATATTTCCACCGCATCCGGCAGTTAAAAGCAGGATAATACTTAAGAATGTATATAGCACATGTCTGGCGGCTTTCATGAAGGTCGTTCCTTTCTGGGAATGTTCTGAATTATGCTCGTAAATCATGTGTTGCCTCATGCACAAAAATATTATGGAGGTACATGAAATAGTCCTGTTCATTATAACAGACATTTATATGTTTGTCAAAAAAAGTGCACTGTTCTCGACTCTTTTTTGGGACTTTTCTTCTGCAGTGCTGCGCTTGAGGCTAAAAGGATGAAAACTTTGTGAAAACTATTGCAAAAATTCAGGATAGCTTTAAAATTCCGTAATAACCTGTTATAATAAACGGGTAATAATAGGTGGGAGGTTCATCATGAAAAAAGGTGCTGTCGCTGCCCTGATCGTACTGCTTGCCGGCGCAGGAGGGGCTGCCGGGTGGTATTATTATAATGGCGGAAGCTTCATTCCGGCCGTAGAGAGCAAGAGTACTGTATATGCGACGCTTGTGAGCACCATAATGGGCAGAATATCCGGCGCGGAAAACCGGTTTGCCGGAGTGGTTGAAGCGCAGGAGACTGTAGCAGTCCAGAAGGATCCCGACCGTAAGGTGAGCGAGGTAAAGGTCAAAGTCGGGGATGAAGTGAAAAAAGGCCAGATACTTTTTGAATATGATCTGAGCAGCATAGAAGACAAGCTCAATGAGGCAAGGCTGGAGCTGGAACGTCTCCAGAATGAAGCAATAGAAATAACAAACCAGATCAATACGACCGAGGCTGAAAAGACAAAAAAGGAAAATGCTGATAAGCAGCTGGAGCTTATGATACAGATACAGCAGGCTCAGCTCAATCTGAAAAAAAATGAATATGACCAGAAGAGCAAAGAGGCCGAGATCGTGCGTCTTGAAAATGCTACCGGAAATACGCTTGTGACAAGCGAGATCGACGGCATTGTACAGAAAATAGATACAAGCAAGCTCAGCACTGCAGACGATACGGCTGCTGTGACCGATTCACTGGAGCAGTCAGGATATAACTCCGGGACAGAAAACTCAGGTGATGCGTTTATCACCATACTGAGTACCGGAGAGTACCGTGTAAAAGGTACTGTAAACGAACTGAACCGGAGCGAGATAGTTTTCGGGCAGGGAGCCATAATAAGATCAAGGGCTGACGAGACGATGACCTGGCATGGCATTATGGGAAATGTGGACAGCCAGAACAGTAAGACAGCCGGGAGCAATGATATGTACTCCTCCTATGGAAATGATTCGATGACATCTTCGAGTTCCTATCCGTTCTATGTTGAACTTGAATCATCTGAAGGACTGATGCTCGGCCAGCATGTGTACATTGAGATCGACGTAGGACAGGAGGAACAGAAAAGCGGGATATGGCTTCAGGAGGATTTCATTGACGGCCTTGATACGGACGAACCGTTCGTTTGGGCAGCGGATGAGAACAGCCGGCTTGTAAAGAAACCGGTCACCCTTGGCGAACATGATATGTACGAGCTTAAGTACGAGATCCTGGACGGTATCACCGAGGATGACTATATAGCATTTCCTTCCCGCAGCCTTGAAGAAGGAATGCCTGTGAAGCCCGGTACACTTGACCAGACTGTAATATATGATGATTACGATGAGTCCTATGACGATGAATACGGAATGTATGACGAGTACGGCGAGTATGGCGATGAGATGTATGATGAATCGTACGATATGATGCCGGGTGAGGAATATGCTGACGAGGATGGAGTATATAAGAATGAGATCGGAATAGATTCCGGTGAAATATTTGATGATACCGAAGTGTGGGATGATTCCTGGTACATGGATGAGAGCACAGGGGATGAGCCGTACGTGATGGAAGGCGATGAAGTATATGTCGTTGATGATGCTGAAATGGGTTTTCCTGATGAGAACGTCGAGATCATAGACGATTTCCCTGAGGACTACCCTGAAGAAGACAGTTTCAACTGACTTTAAAGCTGCGGCTCTGAGACAGGCTGTCCATTAAAAAACGAGACAGGCAGACCGGGAGACTTATGCAGCGGCAGTGCTGCTGCGCATTATATGTAAACTTAAGGAGAGATATGGGAAACGGACTGATCCTCGACCTGAGGGGCATTTATAAAAATTACTATCAGGGAAAATATGTAGTTGAAGCACTACGCGATGTCAGCTTCCAGATGGAGGAAGGTGAATACGTGGCGATCATGGGACCTTCGGGATCAGGAAAGAGTACACTTATGAATATAATAGGCTGTCTGGACCAGGCTACAAGAGGGAGTTTTTATCTGGACGGTCAGGATGTGAGCAAACTGAGTGAAAACGAGATGTCGGATATTCGCCTTAAGAAGATCGGGTTTGTATTTCAGAGTTTCCATCTTCTTCCGCGGCAGAGCGCGTTGACAAATGTTGAGATGCCGCTCAACTATGCGCATGTACCCAGAAAGGAGAGGCGGGAAAGGGCGTTAAGGGCACTTGAAAGGGTGGGCCTTGCCGACCGTGTGGACTTTCGGCCGAATCAGCTTTCGGGCGGACAGATGCAGAGAGTGGCGATCGCGCGTGCCATGGTCAATAATCCACGGCTGCTTCTTGCCGATGAGCCGACAGGAGCACTGGACAGCCGTTCGGGGGCAGCTATAATGGAACTGTTCCAGAAGCTTAACGAAGAAGGTGTTTCGGTACTGATGATCACACACGATGCAGAGATCGCATCACATGCAAGGCGGGTCGTAACCATCCGTGACGGAATCCTTAAGGAGGAGTAAAAGCATGGGCAAAGCGAAAAGATGGATCGCCGCGCTTGTTGCTGTATCCCTTGCAGCTGCAGGCGGTTATAAGGGCCTTATGTATCTGAAGGAGAAAAACACTCCTGAGGTAATCGTTGTCGATGTAGGACAGCTGATACAGGAGGATTATTACAGCTTTGATTATGGCGATTCTTCGCTTTCGGGATCCATCACGACAAATGTGATCCAGAATATCAGGATAGATAAGGACGTAATCGTAAAGGACCTTCTTGTAAATCAGGGTGATCCCGTAAAGCAGGGGGATCTTCTGATGACTATTGATACAACTCTGGACGAGATGGAACTGGGACTCAGGGATCTTGAGCATCAGAAGCTTCTTATTGATCTGGAAAAAGCACGTGACCGGCTTTACAGTCTTCAGCATGGAGGGCCGATTACAGTTTCTGACGGTTCCCAGGACGGAAGCTCTGGTGAGAGCGCTCCGGACGGCAGCACTTCGGATGAAAGCTCTGTAGTGATCATCGGAGCCGCGATGAGTGCAGGAACACATTATCTTGCGGCCGCGTTTCCGGGGATTCTGGCAGCTGACCTGATATCTGACGGGGGAGAACTTACATCGCAGGGAGGAGATCTGAGCACCGAAGGAGAATATGCCGGGTACGAGGATCTTACCCAGGACGTGCCAGGCAGTACGGATGATTATTTTATAGATGAGGGAGCAGATATCGGCATCACTGATACTATTGAAAGCGGAGACCAGATACTGGAAGGCGGAGGACAGGAATACTCCGGGGACATCACCTATACGGAGGATCTTTTTGAACCGGCAGATGATATCGGCGATGGGACTGAGGATCTGCTGACGGATGAAGACATTACAGGCGATATCAGTACTCTGGTCGAAGAAACAGATGACGCAGAAGGCGAACTGGTTCCGGAAGGCCCGGAGACGACACCTGTACCAACTGTAACACCCGTACCGACAGACGTTCCATTTAAAGTGCCTGATCCTTCCGGCGACAAAGAAACTTTTTATGACGTCCTGGATTATGATGCCATACCTTATGAAGGCGAAGGAACCGAAGAGAAACCATATGTGTTCCTATGCAGTTCGGATGATGATTATATATACATTAAAGGCAGGTTCCTGAATGTAATGAGGGGATTTGATCCTGAAGGCAAGGCGTCTGTACATGAAGGGGGATACTGGTACCAGCTGGAATTCTATGAAGATGACATATATGGGGAGGCGTCAAAGGACATTGAAGGGACAGCCGGTACTGGAGAACTCGTGACAGATGACTACTCTGGCGTGTCGGACTATGCGGGCAGCCCTGATTATGCAGATGCTGCAGGCTATGCAGATGGTATGGATTATGCAGAGGGCATAGAAGCTGCAGATGACAAAGCCGGTGAGGATGATTCATATTATGCAGATGGTGATGATTATACGTATGATGACGACTATACATACGGTTCAGACTATGATGAGGATTATGGATACACAGGTGAATCCGGCTACCTGATCTATACCTTCCCGCGCTATGCGTTAATAAACGGGGGCGGGGATGATGTATTTGACAAATACTGGGAAAAGGTTAAAGAAAACGGCCGTTGGAACCCGGATGATGAAGAGAGATTTTATATCTACAATGCAGTCGGCGATGACTACTATATTCCTTCTGACGATGGAGAGTATTATGAATATGAAGAAACCTGGGAGGAAGAATACGAGGACACTGAAGAAGAAAATGGCATGACGCGTGAGGAAGCGATAAAAGCAGCGGAAGATAATATACGCAGTCTGGAATACCAGGTAAAAGCATCCGAGGTAAATCTTGCCAAACTCCGGAAGAAATGCGAGATAAAAGAAATATACAGCAGACTTGACGGGACGATAATTTATGCCGGAAACCCGGACGCAGGGACAAGCAGCATGGATTCGTTTCTCCGCGTCAAGAGCCAGGAGGGATTTTTTGTCAGCGGACAGGTCAGTGAAATGATGCTGGACCAGCTGGTTCAGGGAACAGTCATAAAGTGTACGACTGATATGGGAGAAACCTTTGACGCCGAGGTGATAGAGGTTGCTGAATATCCCGAGTCGCAGGATTCAGGGAGCAGCTCGTATTACTATGATGGCAATCCGAATGCCTCTGTGTACGGATTTACCGCTTCGATCGCAGACCAGGATCTTGACATCAGTGAGGAAACGTATCTGATGTCAGTGGTTCTGCCGGAAACGGAAGCGGAGGAGGATCATTCACTTACGATAAACAAAGCCTTCGTAAGGTCGGACAATGGGCGCAGTTATGTTATGAAGGACCGGGACGGCGTGCTTGTGAAGCAATATGTACGCGTCGGCAAGACGGATTCGTACGGATACACTATAACTATTACAGGCGGACTTCGGAGATCTGACAAGCTTGCATTTCCGTACAGCGAAGATGCTGTTGAAGGAACCAGGACGACAGAAGGCAGCCTGGATCAGCTTTATGAGAACGATTACAGCAGCTTAATGATGATGCCGGGCTGAGCCCGGTCTGGAGGCAGAGGCTTTATGCTGGAAAACATACGGCTGGCATTTCAGGGAATATGGTCGCATAAGATGCGTTCATTTCTGACAATGCTGGGCATAATCATCGGAATAGCGTCGATCATCTCGATAGTTTCCACTATTAAAGGTACGAGTGAGCAGATCAAGGAGGATCTGATCGGTGCCGGGAACAATACGGTCAGGATCACGCTCTATGACGGGGATTTTGAATATTATGGAGACTCCGGCGGCGATAAAGCTCCGCCGGTAATACTGAACGAACAGAAAGCCCAGGTGCTGAAGCAGAAAAACATAGTAAATGCGACTTTTTTTTACAGCAGGACTTATTCTGAAATATACTATGGGGATACGAGCTTCTCGGGAGGAACAGTCCTGGGGATAGACGAGAATTATCTTGACACCTGCGGATATCAGGTTGTAATGGGAAGAGGCTTCGTAGACAGGGACTTCAATGAGTATTCCAAGGTGGTGCTTGTTGACACAAATGTTGTGGAAAATCTTTTTCTGGGAGAAGATCCTGTAGGCAAGGTGCTGGAGATACAGCAGGAACCTTTTACTGTAGCAGGGGTCGTGAGCCAGAAGGAGGAATTCCTCCCGAAAATGAATAATCTGACAGATTATGATACGTACACACAGATGACGGTAGGGTCGGTAATGCTTCCTTATAAAAGCTGGCCGATACCGTTTAAGTTTGACGAACCCCAGAATGCTATAATACGTGCGGATTCCACTGACAACATGAGCACGGCAGGAAAGGCTGCAGCCGATATCCTCAATTCTAACATTGACAACCAGAAGATGAAGACCAGCTTTTCCTACAAAGCGGATGACATAATGGAGCAGGTGCGTTCGATGCAGAAGCTGAGTGAAAGCACAAACCAGCAGCTGATATGGATCGCCTCCATCTCCCTGCTGGTCGGAGGCATCGGCGTTATGAACATCATGCTGGTTTCGGTAACCGAGCGAACCAGTGAGATAGGACTTAAAAAAGCGATAGGTGCCAGAAAAAGCACTATTCTTGCACAGTTCCTGACTGAAGCATCGGTGCTTACAAGCATAGGAGGACTGATTGGTGTCGGAAGCGGCATAGGGCTCTCACGTATAGTGTCCCGCATCTCAGGGACTCCGTCGGCAATAAGTGTGCCGGCAATTATCCTATCAGTCCTGTTCTCTACACTGATAGGACTCGTTTTCGGACTGCTGCCCTCCGTGACCGCAGCAAACCTGAACCCGATAGATGCACTGCGCAGCGAGTAAAATAGGGGATGTGCAAAAAGTCTTACTTTTTTCACGGTCCCCTTTTTTGCTGGAGCGGAACTCTTTGTCTGCTCTTGTATTCGTTGAGAAACTGTGCTAGTATATGTAACTGAAAATTTGTTACGGGAGGGTTGAAACAAATATGAGCAGTATTGCAATCGTAACAGACAGCAACAGCGGGATTACGCAGGAAGAGGGCAGGCGCCTTGGGATCAGTGTGGTTCCGATGCCTTTTTTTATAGATGGAGAGCTTTACCTTGAGGATATAAATCTTTCACAGGAGGAGTTCTACGAGAAACTCAAAAAGGATGCCAGGATATCGACATCGCAGCCAAGCCCCGGAGACCTGTGTGATCTTTGGGACAGGCTCCTTAAGGACTATGATGAAATAGTATACATTCCAATGTCAAGCGGGCTCAGCACATCCTGCGCAACAGCCCTGATGCTGGCGCAGGATTATGAAGACAGGGTGCAGGTGGTAGATAATCAGAGGATTTCCGTCACACAGAGACAGTCTGTCATGGATGCGATGGCAATGGCCCGCGCCGGGATGAACGCGTCAGAGATACGCAAGGTGCTTCTTAAGGAAAAAATGAACGCCAGCATCTATATAACCCTGGAAACACTCAAGTATCTTAAGAAGGGCGGACGTATAACGCCGGCTGCTGCAGCAATTGGTACGGTACTTAATCTTAAACCTGTCCTGCAGATACAGGGAGATAAGCTTGATGCGTATTCAAAGGTCCGGGGGAAAAAACAGGCGATGAAGGTAATGATGAAGGCTGTTCGAAAAGACATCGATACCCGCTTCGCATCTGACATGAAAGAAGGCAGGCTGCTGCTGCAGGGAGCTTATACCGGCAACCAGGAGGAAGCATCCGCGTTCGCGGAGGAAGTGCTCCGTGAATTCCCTGAGTTTAATGACTGCCGTATGGATCCGCTTTCACTCAGTGTATCCTGCCATATCGGATATGGCGCGCTTGCGCTTACGGTGACAAGGACCGGATTTAAGACTGAATAACCAGACTCAGCCGCCTTTGACTGAGCCGTGAATGGTACCCGGCAGCTGTTGCAGAAGACAGTAACGATGCGTAATACTCCGGATATGGTATTAAGCAGCCGGGTATCGATAATAAAAAGGGGAATGATAGAATGAAAAAACTGATGGATCATATGACGGAAGAGCTTTCATCTGCATTTGAAAAAGCAGGCTATGACCCGGCGCTTGGAAAGGTTACAGTATCCAACCGGCCGGATCTGTGCGAATTTCAGTGTAACGGCGCTATGGCCGGGGCAAAAAAATACAGAAAAGCTCCTTTTATGATTGCTGAGGAAGTAGCAGAGAATCTGAAAGGCACCCGCCTTTTTGAGAAGGCGGAGGTTGTCAAGCCTGGCTTTATCAATCTGGATCTCAGTAAGGAGTTTCTTGCGGAGTACCTTGTGTCCATGGATTCGGATCCGATGCTTGGAGCAGACCGCGCTGAAAAACCGGAAACCATAATTATAGACTATGGCGGACCGAATGTGGCAAAGCCCCTGCACGTAGGCCATCTGAGATCGGCCATAATTGGCGAAAGCATTAAAAGAACAGGCCGCTTTTTGGGACACAATGTGATCGGAGATGTTCATCTTGGCGACTGGGGTCTGCAGATGGGCCTTATCATCACCGAGCTTAAGCACAGATCTCCGGAGCTTGTATATTTTGATGACAGCTTTAAAGGCGAGTATCCGAAGGAAGCGCCGTTCACGATAGGAGACCTGGAGGAGATATATCCTGCAGCCAGCGCGCGTTCAAAGGAAGATGAGGAATACCGCGGCGAGGCGCTTGAAGCAACAGAACAGCTGCAGAACGGGAAACCGGGATACATGGCTCTCTGGAACCATATCATGAAGGTATCTGTTGCAGACCTGAAGAAGAATTATGAGAGACTGAACGTAGAGTTCGACCTGTGGAAGGCGGAATCGGATGCGCAGCCGTATATCCCTGATATGGTACAGCGGATGATAGATGAAGGCTTCGCCTATGAGGATCAGGGTGCCCTTGTGGTCGATGTACAGCAGGAAGGAGACACAAAGGAGATACCTCCCTGTATCCTGCTTAAGTCGGATGGAGCTTCACTTTATACAACAACCGACCTTGCGACTATCGTCGACAGAGCGAAAAATTATGACCCTGACGAAATACTTTATGTTGTTGACAAGCGACAGGAGCTTCACTTCGAACAGGTTTTCAGATGCGCCCGTAAGACAGGACTGATCGGCGGGGACAAGAGGCTTGTTTTCCTTGGCTTCGGGACGATGAACGGAAAAGACGGCAAGCCTTTCAAGACCAGAGAAGGCGGCGTAATGCGGCTCGAAAACCTGCTGAGTGACATTGAGAATGAGATGTACAAAAAGATCATCGAAAACCGCAGCGTCAAGGATACGGATGCAGAGGGGACGGCGCAGATAGTAGGACTTTCGGCTGTCAAATACGGTGATCTTCAGAATCAGGCTACCAAGGACTATGTGTTCGATATTGACCGCTTTACGTCATTTGAAGGCAATACCGGTCCGTATATCCTGTATACGATAGTAAGGATCAAGTCGATACTGGCGCGTTATGTGGAAGAAGGCGGCAGCCTTTCCGGGCTTAGTATTCTTCCCGCTATAAATCAGAGCCATAAGAACCTTATGCTGCAGCTGGCATCCTTCGGGCAGGTAGCAGAGAACGCGTTTGTGGATAAGGCGCCTCACAGGATATGTGCATTTATATATGAAGCAGCAAACGCCTTTAACAGTTTTTATCACGAGACAAAGATCCTTGGGCAGCAGGATGAGGCTGTAAAGGGATCACTGATCGCGCTGCTGTGCCTTACAAGAAAGGTTCTTGAGCAGAGCATTGAGCTTCTGGGGTTCTCGGCTCCGGAGCGCATGTAATAAAGTTTACAGGAGACAGGAATGTATAAGGCTGTATTATTTGACCTGGACGGGACTCTTACAGATTCAGGCCCGGGAATTATGCGGAGCGTACAGTATGCGCTCGAAAAGATCGGTCATCCGGAGGATGACCTTGAGGCGCTGCGCTGCTTTGTAGGGCCTCCGCTGCTTGAGCAGTTTATGGAGTTTGCAGGTATAGATGAAGAGACAGCAAGGACTGCGATCGAATATTATCGTGAGAGATATGTACCTGTTGGAATGTTCGAGAATGAGCTTTATCCGGGAGTCACTGACCTGCTTGATGAGCTTTCGCAGAAAGGCTACATTCTGGCCGTGGCATCATCAAAGCCTGAAAAATATGTCGTTGAAATACTAAAGTATTTCGGGATAGAAGGGTATTTCAGTGCTGTAGTCGGGTCGGAGCTTAATGAAACCCGGACAAAAAAGAACGAGGTGGTTGAAGAAGCGCTGCATCGTCTTGGCCTGTCAGACAGACCGGAGGAGGCCGTGATGGTAGGTGACAAGTCGCACGACATAATTGGCGCAAGGATGGCGGGAGTTGAGTGCCTTGCCGTATCATATGGCTATGGTACAATGGAGGAACTGACATCCTCAGACCCGCTCAGGATAGTCAGGAGTCCGTATGAGGCAGGACTTTTTTTTCAATAACGCCGCTCAGGAGGGAAAACGTATTGTTCCGACTGTGGCGGTATATCTACCCTGCCGGGATACATTTCGGCATTAGTAATGTTCTTCAGCTGTTCTACCTTCTGGCACTTTCGGCATTCATCGGAGGAAGAGCCTTCTATGAAGGCGGTCTTATAAACCGTTATGTGATAGAGCTTACCGGACTTACAGGACTGCTTACGACAGTACCGTGTTTTCTGCTGTACAGAAAGGACCAGAGGAACAGGGAGTACGGACGCATGATACCGAAGCCTGCCGGCAGCAGGATAGAGGTTCCGGGAATGATCCTGCTGCTGTCGCTTGGGGCTGCACTGTCGCTTTACGGCAATATTATCGTCAACTTTTTTGCACGCTACATTGATCTGAATATAGAAGGCTATTCAGACCAGATGGAAGTATTCGAGAACGGTAAGAGCCTGCTGCTCCTTATCATTTTTATGGGAATAGTCGCGCCTGTCGCCGAAGAGGCAGTATTCAGGTGGCTAATATATCTGCGCCTGAGGGACGCCGTCGGGATATTTCCGGCACTTCTGATATCATCACTTTTCTTCGGAATATACCATGGGAATCTGGTGCAGGCGGTATATGCGGGGCTTCTGGGGGCTGCATTTGCGTTTTCAATGGAGATGACGGGAAGCATTCTCAGCCCTGTTCTGCTGCATGTTGGAGCAAATGGTTATTCGCTTGTGCTTGACGAGCTTGCAGGGACAGCGGCATCCGGAACCGCAGAATCGATTATTGATTCTTTTTATGGCATTTCGCTTATGGCAGGTATTTTGATTATCGGCGTGAGCTTCATATGGATGATACGAAGAGGAAGAGTACGCGGTTATCGGGCTGTTTAACGCTGCGGTCATACATTAACGTGGGGAAAATGCATGCAGAGGCTGGACAAATATCTTGCGGATGCCGGAACCGGCTCACGCAGCGAGGTAAAGAATATTATAAGGAAAGGACGCGTAACGGTAGGGGGCCGAAAGGAGACCATGCCGGATGCGAAGGTGGGAACGGGGCAGCAAGTATGTGTTGACGGACGTCCCGTGACAAAAGCACCGGAGCATGTATATTATCTTATGAACAAGCCTGCAGGGGTGATAACTGCTACAGAGGACAGGGCAGAGCGGACAGTTCTTGACATCCTGCCGGATGATCTTCCTTATATTACACCGGCAAGGCGTAAAAAGCTTTTTCCTGTTGGAAGGCTCGACAAAGATACGGAAGGGCTGCTTCTTATCACAGATGACGGCGCCCTTGCACACAGGCTTCTGTCCCCTAAGCATCATGTAGAGAAGGAATACTATGCAAGGATAGAAGGAAAACTCTGCCAGGATGCTGAAAGAAGATTCGAACTTGGCATGGATATCGGTGACGGAGATAAGACGCTGCCGGCAAAGCTGATACGTATATCTGATTCGGAGATACGCGTGATACTTGTGGAAGGAAGGTTTCACCAGGTCAAAAGGATGGTATCAGCCTGCGGGGCAGAGGTCGTATACCTTAAGCGTGTCCGGATGGGAGATCTGACTCTCCCGCAGAGCCTTTCTGCCGGAATGTGTGGTTACTATTCACGGCCGTAAGGAAATATACTCTGCTCTGCCATGCTTGCATGAGCAGAGCAGAGTATATTTCCTTACAGGGTCTGAGCCCTTCATGAGGAATTCAGCCGCGAAGCGGCGGTGAAGCCCGTAAGGGCGAGTTTCCGAATGGAGGGCTCAGGCCCAGCCACTTGCGGCTGGGCCGTGAATAGTAACAATGTGTGTCCCGGCAGACTGCAGCGGCTGAATTTTTTCTTTACAAACATATGCAGGTATGATATACTGTCAAAGTTGCTGATATGACACGCGTGGTGATACGGAAGAGACGGTGCCCTTGGCATGTAATGCAGGGTCTCTCCGGAATATGACCCGCGCGGATGAATAACCAAAAAAGGAGAAAAAAATGAGCGTTATTTCAATGAAACAGCTTCTCGAAGCAGGTGTTCATTTCGGACACCAGACCCGCAGATGGAACCCCAAGATGGCTCCTTACATCTATACCGAGCGCAACGGTATCTACATCATCGACCTTCAGCAGTCTGTAGGCATGGTAGACGATGCATACAATGCAATCGCTGATATCGTGGCAAACGGCGGAACTATCCTTTTTGTAGGTACCAAAAAGCAGGCTCAGGACGCAATCCGTACAGAGGCTGTCCGTTGCGGACAGTTCTACGTAAATGAAAGATGGCTCGGCGGTATGCTTACCAACTTTAAGACTATCCAGAGTCGTATAGCCCGTCTGAAACAGATCGAGAGAATGGAAGAGGACGGTACCTTTGATGTACTGCCGAAGAAAGAAGTCATTGCACTTCGCAAAGAGATGTCAAAGCTTGAAAAGAACCTTGGCGGTATTAAGGAAATGAAGAGAATTCCTGATGCCATCTTCATCGTTGACCCGAAGAAGGAAAGAATCTGCGTACAGGAAGCTCATACTCTTGGCATCCCGCTTATCGGAATCTGCGATACCAACTGTGATCCGGAAGAACTTGACTATGTTATCCCGGGTAATGATGATGCTATCCGTGCAGTCAAGCTGATCGTTTCAAAGATGGCTGACGCCGTTATCGAAGCAAATCAGGGCAAGACAGATGATGTCAGCGAACTCACAGAAGAATCCGGAGAATTCACCGAAAATACTGAAGAATAAGCATAATTGTCCGGAACAGATACGAATAAGCATTACTGGATTCGAGGAGGAATTATAAATGGCTATTACAGCTGCAATGGTTAAGGAACTTAGAGAGATGACAGGCGCCGGCATGATGGACTGCAAGAAAGCCCTTACTGCTACCGAGGCCAATATTGAGAAGGCTGTTGAATGGCTTCGTGAGAAAGGCCTTGCAACAGCACAGAAGAAAGCCGGACGTATCGCGGCAGAAGGTATCTGCAAGACAGTTGTTTCTGATGATGAGAAGAGCGCTGTTGTTGTGGAAGTCAATGCTGAGACAGACTTCGTTGCAAAGAACGAGAAATTCCAGAATTATGTGGCAGAGGTTGCTTCTCAGGCAATAAAGACTGCTGCGAAGACTATTGAGGAATTCCTTGATGAGCAGTGGATCTCTGATGCAGGCAAGACTGTTAAGGAAGCTCTGGCAGCTCAGATCGCAGTCATCGGTGAGAACATGAACATCCGCAGATTCGAAAAGGTATATGAGGAGAACGGATTCATCGCTTCTTACATCCACATGGGCGGAAAGATCGGCGTTCTTGTAGACGTTGAGACAGATGTTGTAAACGACGACATCAGAGCTATGGCAAAGAACATTGCAATGCAGATCGCAGCTCTTAAGCCTCTCTATGTAAACCGCAGCGAGATCAGCGAAGATTATATTGCACATGAGAAGGAAATCCTTCTTGCCCAGATCATGAACGACCCGAAGGAATCCCAGAAACCGCAGAAGGTTATCGATGGAATGATCAACGGCCGTATCAACAAGGAACTGAAGGAAATCTGCCTTATGGATCAGGTCTATGTAAAAGCAGAGGACGGAAAGCAGACAGTCGCTCAGTATATAGGTGAAGTGGCTAAAGCAAACGGCGCAAAGATCGCCATCCGTAAATTCGTGCGTTATGAGACCGGCGAAGGAATCGAGAAGAAGCAGGAGAACTTTGCAGAAGAAGTTGCAAAGCAGATGGGAGTATAATACTGCCATAAAGATATAAATAAAGGCCGTCATGCATCAGCGTGACGGCCTTTTTCTGATGCTCCCGCCTGAAAGATGTTTACCACGATAACCAGCGTGCTGAGATTGTGGAGGATACACTTTTACTGTTGCTCCCGCCTGAAAAATGTTTACCCGGACCTTAGCATACTTAAGAAATCAATTATTAATAAAATTAACAAAAATTTAAAATAATTGTTGCATTTCTGAGAGATGGGTAATATAATAGAATCAGAATTATTATGAAATATGAGGTGGGCAACATGGCAGACAAGAATGTAATATATCTGATCAGCTGGGATGATGCATCAGATAACAGATCAAAGGATGTACGCTTTTCAGCAGTAGATAATGGGCTGGTTATGGCTGAGAGTCTTACATCTTTTGCAGGTGAGGTAATACGGGAATGGCGTTCGCCTATGCCCGGGCTTGAAGGCACAGCAGGCCTTCCTGTTCTGGAACCCGGCGCGAGGTATCACCTACGTATTTTTGAAAATGAACAGCCCAAAAAGGCAGTAGCTTTCCGGCTCACCTTTTATGACGATATAGGAGAAGTCCTCTCCTTCCAGGAGATGAAAAAGAAATCCTGTGATTTCAAATATCCTGAGAATGCTGCCGGTTACTCTATTTCAGCAATACATAACGGATATAAGAAGCTGTTCTTCCATCATATGGAGATATGCAGGGCTGAGGATTACATAGTAGGGCAGCTTTTAAATCCAAGCGAGGATAAAAAAGTAGTAAATGTCATATTCCTGGATCCTGGTGAAGATATGCTTACGCTTCCGGACAGAAGAGTGATTGATAATATCTGCAATCTGTTTGTGATCTCAGGAACCACCAAAGCTTCTCTTGAGCTCCAGCAGGCTGAGCAGAAGCTTCCCCGCGGTTTTGCAGGATTTAATAAGGTTAATTTTGTAGGAGCCGGTGATCATTCCTGCGATCTTGCCGTTAAGTTTTCGAAAAAATATGGAAACGGGCATGCATACCGCTTCAGGGAGATGATCAGCTGAACATCCGTCAGTATAGAACAGCATATGCAGATGTAATGCTGCTGTCATGGCCCTAAATAACGATGCAAAAGGAGCGCAGGCATCCGCTTTATATCCGGCGGATGCCTGCGCTTTGCTTGACGCGGGGCTTTATGAATGGTATAAAGTATACATGGAAAGAGGCCATGAAAAATATGGACAGTGCAGTTGGCTTAAGACAGAAAAGACCTGACGACAGGTGGTGGATATATGTTCGGATATGTGACGATAGACAAACCGGAACTCAGATTCAGGGAGTTTGATACATACAGGTCATACTACTGCGGACTCTGCCGTGAGCTGCGGGAAGGATACGGAGTACCGGGACAGCTTACTCTGACCTATGACCTGACATTTGTGATCCTGCTGCTTGAAGGGCTTTATGAGCCCGAGGTGCAGGAGGGAAAGACAAGATGCGTTATCCATCCGTTCATAAAGCATCCTGTCAGGAAAAGCGTTTTTACCGGATACGCGTCCGATATGAATATAATGCTGAGCTACTATAAATGCCTGGACGACTGGAATGATGAGCACAGGATCACACGGAAGGCATTCGCAGAGGCTTTGAAGAAAAAGGCTGCAGGGGTAGAGGGAAAATATCCGGAAAAATGTGAGATGATAGTGCTTTATCTGGAGCGCCTGAGCACTCTGGAAAAAGAAGAGGTTCACGATATCGATGCGCTTTCCGGATGCTTCGGGCATATTATGGAAGAAATATTTACCTGGAAGCATGATGTCTGGGAAAAGGATCTTCGCAGAATGGGCTTTTATCTGGGAAAATACATATATATACTGGATGCATTTGAGGATCTTGAGGAGGATATGAAAAACGGAAGCTATAATCTGCTGAGCTTCATGTCTGAAGATCCGGACCGCGGAAAAAAGATCGAAAAGCTTCTCACAATGATGCTTGCGGAAAGCTGCCGTGCTTTTGAACGTCTTCCGGTAGTGATGCATGCCGATATTATAAGAAACATTTTATACTCAGGAGTGTGGACAAGGTACAGGGCCGTGCTCCGTAAACGAAATAAGGAGAACATGAAAGAAAATGTCTGATCCGTACAGTGTCCTCGGAGTGGGAAGAAATGCCACGGATGAGGAAGTAAAGAAAGCATACAGGCAGCTGAGCCGGAAGTATCATCCGGATGCAAACATCAACAATCCGAACCGTGCGGCAGCAGAAGAGAAGTTTAAAGAAGTGCAGCAGGCCTATGAACAGATAATGAAGGACAGGGAGTATGGGAGAGATACTTCTTATGGCGGGTTTGGCAGCTTTGGAGGACAGGAGAGCGGTTATCAGGATGAGGAGGCACTCAGGCGCAAGGCTGCAGCGAATTACATTCAGAACAGCCATTTTCAGGAAGCCATGAATGTGCTCCAGGGGCTTAAGGAAAGAAACGGGGAATGGTATTATCTTTCTGCCATGGCGAACATGGGTGTCGGCAATAATGTGATCGCTCTTGAGCACATGCGCACCGCTGTGAATCTGGATCCGGGAAATGCACAGTACAGAATGCTGCTGCAGCGCATGGAAGGCGGGGGAAGCTGGTATATGGATCAGAGCAGGCCTTTCAGCGTAGTCCAGGGCGGCGATGATATGTGTCTTAACGTTTGTCTTGCAAATCTTGCCTGCAACCTGTGCTGCCCGGGTGGAGGAATACTCTGCCTGTAGTCCTGAGCCTGTCCGCCGTTCCGGTTGACAGAGCATAAAGATTTGTATTAAAATAATGGAAATATCCTGTAATGCAGGAGACCATAAACATATGCAACATACAAGGGGGGCTTATGAAAGACAGGGAATGCAGTTCATCTTCTTTTAACCGTGCTGCGCACAGGCTTTTTATCATCCTGGGGCTGGTAATGCTGATATGTGCGGCGGCTGCGCCGGTCAGCGTAAATGCAGCCGTCAAAAAGGGTTTTGTAAAGGAAAAAGGTTCATATTATTACTATGAAAGCGGAAAAAAGGTAAAAGGCTTTAAAACGATCAATTCCGCAAAATACTATTTTGATGCAAATGGCAGGATGAAAACCGGCTGGTGCACCATCGGCAAAGACAAGTATTTCTTCCAGTCAAACGGCAAGATGACTACCGGTTGGAAGACCGAGGGTACAAAGCGCTATTATTTTACCTCTGACGGTAAAATGGTCAAGGGAAGGTACCTCTACGACAAGAAGAAGCGCACCTACCGCTATTTTGCTGCTTCAGGGCAGATGGTAAGAGGCTGGTATACAGTTCCCGACGGAAATAAGATCTATTTCAGCTCCAATCCTTCTTATCTTGGAAAAGACGGCATAAAGCAGTTCGGCTTTGTGAAGGTAGGGAATTTTACATATTATTTTAAGAGCGGGACCGGTTATCTTACCAAGGGATGGATCACACGCAAATCGGACGGGGCAAGGTTTTACCTTGATCCGGCAAGAAACGGTGCGCTGGTAGTAAACACTACAAAAGTTCTTGACGGTGTCACGTACATTTTTGACAGCAAGGGAGTTTCGTCAATTAAACTGAGCCCTGTGGGAACTGTTACAAGAGCGGCGGGCGCTGAAAGGACCATCAAGAATTATCTGCTTAACGCGCTGCAGCCATGTGGGCGTGTGCTTTACATCTGGGGCGGCGGCTGGAATCAGGGGAATATTAAAGGCGTGCCTTCTTCGTGGACAGACTGGTACAACAGCCAGGGCAGCAGCTTCAATTACAACAATTACAGGGATCTCAGCGCTGCCAACCGCGCAAAGGGCCTTGACTGTTCGGGCTTTGTAGGCTGGGCGGCATACCAGATAATGCAGTCCTCCTCATATGCGGGATATGGCTATACAGTTGTCTCCGGATCGGTCGGTGGAAGCTATATCGGCCGCGGCTGGGGAAGCATTCTTACGCAGTCGCAGCTGGCGGCAAGCGGCTATAAAATGTACCCGGGCGATATAGGATACGATGCGAACCATGTGTGGATCATTGTCGGGCAGTGTAAGGACAAGAGCTGTGTTGTACTGCATTCTACTCCGCAGGCGGGAGTGCAGCTTTCCGGAACACCTACTCCTTCAGGCAATTATGACAGCCGTGCCGTGCAGGTGTGTGAGCGTTACATGCGCCTCTATCCAGGCTTCAGCAGATTCCCATACAGGACATCCTGCGGGAATTTCATCACAAGGAGCAATTACTTCAGATGGAACCGCAGCACTCTGGCCGACCCGGACGGTTTTATGAACATGAACGCCGAGCAGGTTCTGTCGAATCTGTACAGATGATCATATTATCTGTGACAAAACCGGTATAAATTATTATATTTTCGTTAACATAAGAAAAAAGGCAGGACATTTTGTGTGTTTTGCCTTTTTTCTTATGTTTTGCTACAAGATATTGTTTGCATATGTCACAGATTTTACTTAACTGTTGACTTTACAGAAGTTATGTCATATAATATTTAACGTGAGCGTAACATAAACGTAATTTATACGGTAAAGATTGCGCGTATCAAATGGGAGAGATAAGGGTTTGCAGGCAGTAACACTATAAATAGCGCATCAGCGCCGGATTTTTTAAGGATGGTATTATATGCAGAGTATTGGCAGGAAAATCAGGATGATAGCCGCAGTCTTCTTTCTGCTTTTTGCCGCAGCCGGCATCTCAACGGTATTAGTGAGCGAAAATGTTGAAGCAGCAACAGCTAACGGCTTTGTTACAAGGGGCGGGAATACATACTATTATAAAAACGGCAAGATGGTCAAAGGCTGGCTTACTCTTAATGGTAAGAAGTATTATTTCTGGAGCACCGGTGTCCAGAAACAGGGCTGGCTTACACTTTCAGGAAAAAAATATTATTTTGCAGCTTCATCAGTTCCGGCCAACCGTTACATGGCTACCGGCTGGAGACAGGACAAGCAGGGAGTACGCAGATATTTCGACAGCAACGGAGTTATGGCTACCGGCTGGAAGACTATAAAAAACGAGAAGTACTTCTTTGAGTCAAACGGCGCGATGAAGACCGGATGGAAGACTGAGGGAACAAAACGCTACTATTTCCAGAAGTCCGGTATCATGGTGCGCAATAAGCTTTACTATGACCAGTCAAAGAAAGCTTACAGGTTTTTTACCCCTTCAGGTGTAATGGTAAGGCAGTGGTATACAACCTCTGATGGAAACAAGAGGTATTTCAGTTCCACGCCAAATGTACTTTCGACAGACGGCCTTATGCAGACCGGTTTCACGAAGATAGGCGACAGAACATTCTACTTCCAGGCAAGCACAGGTTACCTTCTTAAAGGCTGGGTTACCCGTAAGTCTGACGGAGCAAAATTCTACATGGATCCCAACAAGAGCGGGTCCATGGTAGTAAATACGACCCGTGTCATCAGCGGTGTGACATATGTGTTTGATAAGAACGGCGTTGCAACCGTAAAAACCGTTGTGTCACAGACCACAAGCAGTGCAAAGACTATCAAGAATTACCTTAAGAATGCTCTTCAGCCTGTAGGACAGTGCCTGTATGTATGGGGCGGCTGGGGACATGCGACTACCAAAGGCGTTCCTTCTTCATGGAAAACCTTCTATAACAGTTATGCTAACGGCTATAACTATAATAGCCACCGTTTTGAGATTTACAATGGTGTTGACTGCTCGGGCTTTGTAGGCTGGGCAGCTTACCAGGTGATGCAGACCAAGTCGGGCGGACCTAATTATACGGTTGTTTCCGGAAGCGTTGGCAGCAGCTATGTAAGCCGCGGCTGGGGCAGCATTATTACTCAGTCAGCTCTTGCCGGAAGCAATTACAAGATCTATGCAGGTGATGTGGGATATGACAGCGGTCATACCTGGATCATGCTCGGACAGTGCGCTGACGGCAGCTGCGTTGTGCTTCACTCTACAAACAATGCGGGAGTCCAGCTTGCAGGTACACCTACACCGGCCGGAAATTACTCAAGCCAGGCAGTTGCTCTTGCAAAGAAATATATGGCAAAATATCCGAATTATACAAAGTACCAGTCAATGTATAAGCCGTCAACGGGCAACTTCATCAAGCGCGGGAATTTCCTCCGCTGGAACAGAAGCACTCTGGCTGATCCGGACGGCTACCTCAAGATGACGGCAGACAAGATCCTGGCTGATCTTTATAAGTAAGATCCTGATTTAAGAATTATACAAAAACCCTTTCCTGTCTGCTGTTAAAGCAGCGGGGAAGGGTTTTTGCTTTTGTTCGCCAGACAGGTACAGCGCAGCATACGGACGGAACATAAAGCGGCTTTAAAGGGTTTTTTTGACTGTGCATGGGAAGAAAATGAGTTAAGTTCAGCCCGGATCTGCAGGTATGAGATGTGAATAATAAAACATAAATGTTACAAAATTATAAAGAAAATGATAAAAAGTTCTTGCTTTCTATTTGGTGTTGTGATAGTATGACAAAAGATGGATAGAAAAATTACAAAACTATTACAAAGTATTAAAGTATTATTGCGAGGTTGATAAGAATGAAGAAAAAAGCGTTTTGCCTTATGATGGCGCTCCTGCTTACAGCACAGGGTGCATTCTCGGCGGCTGCATCTCCTTATACAGAAGAACAGCTTCTGGAGTATCAGGCATGGACCAGTGCCCAGCTGGACGCGACTTATGCTAAGATAGATTCCCTCTGGGCAGCAAGACAGCAGCTGCAGAGCGAGATCTCCGAACTGGATGAAACGCTGGTGCAGGTGATGGTGAGCATTGAAATGCTTAAAGGCGACATCACCCAGAAGGAAGAGGATATCGCAAAGACCGGCAAGAGCCTTCAGAAGGCAGTAAATGCAAAACAGGAGCAGTACGATTCCATGAAGGAGCGTATACAGTACCTTTATGAAAAGGGCGGAGACGACGCCTGGTTCCTGATGCTCCTGAATGCCGACAATGTAGCCGACCTTCTTACCAAGGCTGAGTATACACAGAAGATGTATGATTCAGACCGTAAGTCGCTTAAAAAATATGTGAACACGATCAATCAGGTGAAAAACCTTCAGAATCAGTATGAGAGTGAAAAAGCTGATCTTGAGGAGATGGAGCTTTCCCTTGAGGATGAGTCCAGGGAGCTCGAAAACCAGATCGAAATAAGAAAGCAGACTTCATCGGATTACGACAATGAGATAGCATACGCGCAGCAGCAGGCCAATGATTATGCGGCGCTCCTGTGGGAACAGCAGGTAGAGCTTGAAAAACTGGTTGCAGAGCGAATAGCGGCAGAAGAAGCGGCAAGACGCGAGGCTGAGGCATATGCGCTGGCAATGGCAGCGGCTGCTGAAGAATCATCCGGCGGGTATGACTATGACGACGGCGGCTCGTCTGACGGTTCCGGCTATGACGGCCAGATATATACAGAGAGCTTTACCGAGGACGTATATGATGATGAAGGAAATGTTGTAGGGACAACTACCTACACTACACAGTACGACGCATACGGAAACGTGCTCGGAGAAGGAACAACTACAGGACAGTATGATGAGGACGGGGACCTGGTTGGACAGGAGACTACCGGCAATCTCATTGATGATACTGAGATCTACTCGGATGATACGGATACTGATTCCGGAGATTATGAGTATATAGAAGACTATCCGGACGATGAATCCGGCAGTACAGATTCATCAGATTCAGGCAGCTATGACTATGAATATGATGAATACGGAAACGTGATCGACAGTGATAATACGGTCACTGATTACAGCGGATCCACAGGAAGCTCCTATTCAGGCGGAAGCTCCTCAGGAAGCTCTGTAGCCGATTATGCTACACAGTTCGTAGGCAACCCCTATGTATGGGGCGGTACAAGCCTTACAAACGGCGCTGACTGCTCAGGTTTTGTGCAGAGTGTTTACGCAAACTTCGGTGTCAGCCTTCCGAGAACTTCGTACGAGCAGCAGACAGCAGGAACAGAAGTATCCTACTCTGACGCCCAGCCCGGAGACCTGATCTGCTACGGCGGTCATGTGGCCATCTATCTTGGCGATGGAAAGATAGTCCATGCTTCAAACTCAAGGGATGGTATAAAGATAAGCAATGATGCCACATATCGCACAATACTTTCAGTAAGAAGACTCGTATAAATCGTGAATTTTTTCCTTGCAAAGAGGCGCGTCCCGTGCTATTATAGCATGTGGACGCGCTTTTCGGGTTGTATAAGTGCGCCCTTCTGCAGACTTAAGTTTTTAACAAATGGAAAGGAGGATTTCCCATGAAGGTAAGATCATCTGTAAAACCGATCTGTGAAAAATGCAAAGTCATTAAGAGAAAAGGTTCTATCAGGATCATATGTGAAAATCCGAAGCACAAACAGCGCCAGGGTTGATAAGCGTATGAAACCTGCAGAACAGCGGCTGCAGCAAAAATGCTTCCGTCATAGCAGTTTTGCGGCTGCATAAGCAGCGTGTATTGCCTAATACCGGAGGCATCGCGCAAAGCGCGGAAAATCCGGAAAGGCCGCGCAAAGAGAATCGCGGCTGGGTGTTATACCGAGACACCCCAATTAGGAAATGAAGGCGTTTGACAGATACACCCCATTTCACCTTGCCGGTACGGCAAGTGGTGTACGGATCAAAAAAGCTTTCTTATTATTAGAATGGAGGAAAACAGTACATGGCTCGTATAGCTGGTGTAGACTTACCAAGAGAAAAACGTGTGGAAATCGGTCTTACTTACATCTATGGGATCGGCAGATCCAGCGCGACAAAGATCGTAGCTGAGGCTGGCGTAAATCCTGACACCCGCGTCAGGGATCTCACCGATGAAGAAGTCAAAAAGCTTAGCACTGTCATTGAAGAGACAATGACCGTTGAAGGTGATCTGAGAAGGGAAATCGCTCTTAATATTAAGAGACTGCAGGAAATCGGCTGCTACAGAGGGATCCGTCATCGTAAAGGACTTCCGGTCCGTGGCCAGAAGACCAAGACGAATGCAAGAACACGCAAGGGTCCGAGAAGAACTGTTGCAAACAAGAAGAAATAAACACTGTTGATAAAAAGGAAAGCGTAGGTTAGTTTTAAAATGGCAAAAACCACAAGAAGAACGACAAAGCGTCGTGTCAAGAAAAACGTTGAACATGGTCAGGCACATATCCAGTCTTCCTTCAACAATACTATCGTCACTCTGACTGACAATGAAGGAAATGCTCTTTCATGGGCAAGCGCAGGCGGGCTTGGCTTCAGAGGTTCAAGGAAATCTACCCCTTATGCAGCGCAGATGGCAGCAGAGACAGCTACCAAAGCTGCCCTGATCCATGGCCTGAAAACAGTTGATGTTATGGTAAAAGGTCCGGGCTCCGGACGTGAAGCGGCTATCCGTGCTCTTCAGGCGTGCGGCCTTGAAGTTACCAGCATCCGTGACGTGACACCCGTTCCCCATAATGGATGCCGTCCGCCAAAACGCAGAAGAGTCTGATCAGGAGGTTAATTGACATGGCAGTAAACAGAGTACCTGTCCTTAAAAGGTGCAGATCACTTGGTCTGGAACCGTTATATCTTGGTATTGACAAGAAATCAACCAGAACACTGAAGCGCGCAAACCGTAAGGTTTCTGAGTACGGAATGCAGCTGAAGGAAAAACAGAAAGCCAAATTCATCTATGGCGTTCTTGAGAAGCCGTTCCGCAACTATTATCTGAAGGCTGACAGAATGCAGGGACAGACAGGTGAAAACATGATGGTCATGCTGGAAAGCAGGCTTGACAATGTTATCTTCCGTCTTGGCTTTGCAAGAACACGCAGAGAGGCCCGTCAGATCGTTGATCACAGACATGTGACCGTAAACGGCAGGATCGTTAACATCCCGTCATACCTCGTAAAGGCCGGTGACGAGATCGAGATCAAGGAAAAAGCTAAAGGATCCCAGAGATACAAAGATATCCTTGAAGTAACAGGCGGCAGGATGGTTCCTGCATGGCTGGATTCTGATCAGGAGAATCTTAAGGGAACCGTAAAAGAGCTTCCGAAGAGGGAAGATATTGATGTTCCTGTAAATGAGATGCTCATCGTCGAGTTGTATTCTAAATAATGTCTGTAAATAACAGTAACTGTTCGAGACAGATACGAATTAAGGAACACACTGACGCAGCCCGGATGAGGCCCGGCAGAAGCCGGACCTGAAATACTGAAACATCCATACAGGAGGGATTGTATAGTGTTCGATTTCAATAAGCCCAAAATTGAAATTAAGGAGATTTCCGAGGACAAAAAATTCGGAAGATTCGTGGTCGAGCCCCTGGAAAGAGGATATGGCACTACCCTTGGCAACTCTCTCAGAAGAATTATGCTTTCTTCGTTGCCGGGTGCAGCTGTGAGTCAGGTGAAAATTGACGGTGTACTTCATGAATTCAGCTCTATTCCGGGCGTGAAGGAAGATGTAACCGAAATAATCATGAACCTGAAAAGCCTTGCCATAAAGAACTCAAGCAGTGATAATGAGCCGAAGATGGCATATATCGAATGCGATGGCAAGGGCGTTGTGACAGCTGCTGACATTCAGACAGACCAGGATATCGAGATCATCAATAAGGATCAGGTAATTGCTACCCTTAACGGCGGTGCTGACTGCAGGCTTGTGATGGAGCTCACTATTACCAAGGGACGCGGTTATGTAAGCGCCGATAAAGGTAAGAGCGAGGATATGCCGATCGGAGCCCTTGCGGTCGATGCTATCTATACTCCGGTTGAGAGAGTAAACATGATAGTTGAGAATACACGTGTAGGTCAGGTTACCGACTATGATAAGCTGACACTGGACGTATATACCAACGGTACTCTTCCTCCGGATGAAGCCGTGAGCCTTTCAGCAAAGGTTCTGAGCGAGCACCTGAGCCTGTTCATCGATCTTTCAGAGAACGCTAAGAACGCTGAGATCATGGTCGAAAAAGAAGACGACGAGAAAGAGACTATCCTTCAGATGAGCATTGACGAGCTCGAACTTTCGGTTCGCTCGTACAATTGCCTGAAGAGGGCAGGAATTAATACCGTTGAAGAGCTGTGCAGCAAGACATCGGATGATATGATGAAGGTTCGTAACCTGGGCCGCAAGTCACTCGAGGAAGTACTTGCCAAGCTTAAAGAGCTGGGACTTCAGCTGCAGCCTTCAGAAGAGTAGATAATTGGAAAAAGGCGGTCTGACCGCCATAGATTGCAGTGGATGCCAGACACCGGGCAGTAAGACCGAACAAGCATGTCCGGATGTCCCACAGATGGAGGAATAAAGATGGCAGGATACAGAAAACTCAGCAGAACTTCTGATCAGAGGAAAGCACTCCTCAGGAACCAGGTAACAATGCTTCTTTATCACGGAAAGATCCGTACAACTGAAGCAAAGGCAAAGGAGATCCGCCGTATAGCAGAGTCCCTGATAGCTTCAGCTGTCAAGGAAAGAGACAACTTTGAGACCGTTACCGTTACAGCAAAGGTTCCGCGCAAGAATGCTGACGGCAAGAGAGTCAAAGAAGTAGTAGACGGCAAGAAAAAGACCGTATACGACGAAGTTCAGAAGGAAATCAAAAAAGATGCTCCCGGAAGACTTCATGCACGCCGCGAGATGCTGAAGGTGTTCTATCCTATCAAGGAAGTACCGGATAAGGGTGCCGGCCGCAAGAAGAACACAAAGCAGGTTGACATGGTCGAAAAGATGTTCAGCGAGATCGCTCCGAAGTATGCGAACCGTAACGGTGGTTACACACGTATCGTAAAGATCGGTCCGCGTCACGGCGATGGTGCTATGGAAGTTCTGATCGAGCTGGTATAAGAATAAAGTGGCTGCATGGCGCCGTACATAATGCGCCTGTGCAGAAACGCATAAAAAAGATATTTTTATCGCTGCGGTTCGGATTTTCTGTGCCGCAGCGTTTTTTTGAAGGTACATGTTTATGGGAATCAGATGCACGGCCGCTGTACTGGCGGCAAAAGCGACAGGCTTTTTTTGCAGGCTGACCGGAAAGCAGGGTGTTACCCTTGCCGGGAAGGTCGCACTTGCAGTCTGCCCGGATATCCTTCCGCAGCTGTCAGGACAGGTGAGAAAAAAAATCTTTGTTACCTGCGGAACCAACGGGAAGACGACCACGAACAATATGCTTGCTTCAGCTATTGAGGCTGAGGGGTATAAGGTAGTATGCAACCATACAGGATCAAATATGCTGAACGGTGTGGCTGCAGCATTTGCCCTCAGCGCAAAATGGTATGGTAAGCTCGACGCGGATTATGCTGTGATAGAGGTTGATGAAGCTTCAACCAGGTATGTCTTTCCCGCAATACATCCGGATTATATGCTGATGACAAATCTGTTCCGTGACCAGCTTGACAGGTACGGTGAGATCGATATAACAATGAACATTCTGGAAGAGATGATCCGGACTGTTCCAAAGATGAAGCTGATAATAAATGCTGATGATGCTCTTTCCGAATTCCTTGCAGAAGACTCGGGCAACCGTTTCGTTACCTACGGTATCAGCCGCCCCGTAATTAAGGGCACCGCAAATGAGATCCGCGAAGGACAGTTCTGCAAGAAGTGCGGGACCAGGCTCAGTTATCGCTTTTATCATTACAGCCAGCTTGGAGATTATTCCTGCCCGAAATGCGGGTTTAAAAGGCCTGTGCCGAAATATGACGGATATGATGTCGATGTATCGGATAATATCTCGTTCTGTGTGGAGAACAGAAGACTCTCCGCTTCATACCGGGGCTTTTATAACGTCTATAATATACTGGCAGCATATGCGGCAATGAGGACGGCGCGTATTCCAGTCGAACATTTTCAGAAGATGCTTGATGGCTTTCATCCGGAAAACGGAAGGATGGAGCAGTTTAATTATAAAGATACCCGCATAATTTTAAACCTTGCCAAAAATCCGGCCGGCTTCAACCAGAACATTGCCTCGGTCATGCAGGATACGTCGCCAAAGGATATTATAATAGTTATAAACGATAACGCCCAGGACGGGCGGGACATCTCATGGCTGTGGGATGTTGACTTTGACGCGTTTGGCGACAGCAGCATTAATTCCATAACTGTGAGCGGAATAAGGTGCCACGACATGCGCCTGAGGATGAAATATGTGGATATTCCTGCACTGCTTGAGAAAGATGTTGAGACTGCTGTCAGGAAGAGGGCAGAGGACGGGGTGAAAAACCTGTATGTCCTGGTGAATTATACGGCGCTTTTTGATACCAGAAATATACTTAAAAGGCTGGAGGATAGTAAAGGATGAAAATCACGATAGGGCATCTGTACCCCGACCTTTTAAATCTGTATGGCGACAGGGGTAATATAAAGTGCCTCGAAAAAAGATGTGAATGGCGAGGAATTGAAGCCGAGACGATCCGTTTCGAGTTAAATGATAAGATCAGCTTCGATAATCTGGACATAGTTCTGCTTGGAGGTGGTTCTGACAGGGAACAGATGATAGTATGCACAAGGCTGCAGGAGATCCGGGAGGATTTTCAGCAGTATGTTGAGGACGGCGGAGTAGTAATAGCTGTATGTGGAGGGTATCAGCTGCTGGGCCATTATTACCGTACAGAGCAGGGAGAGATGAAGGGACTGAGCCTTGTTGATCTTTATACTGAACAGGGAGAGGGCCGCCTGATAGGTAATGTTGTGCTTAAGAGCGATCTTTTCGATATGCCGGTCACAGGATTTGAAAACCATGGGGGCAGAACGACACTTGGCAATTGCAGACCTCTTGGAAAAGTGATCAGCGGATTTGGAAACGATGGAAAGAGCGGATATGAAGGAGCGGTATACAAAAATGTGATAGGGACCTACCTTCACGGGCCGGTGCTTCCGAAAAATCCGGATCTTGCGGACTACCTTATAAAGAAAGCCCTGGAGAGAAAGTACGGGAAAGCTGTAAGCCTTTCACCTCTTGATGATACAGAGGAAAAAGAAGCGAACGCATATATCTTTGAACGCTTTGCAGGAAAAAAGTGAGCGGATTATTTGTCTGAAATGCCGCTTTTCCGGTAAAAACAAGGAGAGACAGACTTCAAATATAAAGGCAAAATACTAATTGGCAAAAGTCTTGCAAAGCAGGTTTACGGAATGTATAATTATGTCTATCCGAAAGGAGTTTCGGAAACCAACAAGAAATAGAAGGGAGCAAATAATATGCAGAAATATGTTTGCGAGCCATGCGGTTATGAATATGATCCTGCTGTAGGCGATCCGGACAATGGTATTGCTCCGGGTACAGCTTTTGAGGACCTCCCGGATGATTGGACATGTCCAATCTGTGGAGTTTCAAAGGACGAGTTTGTACCTGCATAACAGTGAATCGAGGTGCCGAAAGCCAGGGGGGCTTTTGACACCTTGTTTTTTCCGGGGAGATAAGGGGCTGAATATGGCAAAATACAACAATCAGAAAGCTAAAATACTATTTTTGCAGCAGATGTTGTATGAAACGGGGGAGAATCATACAATATCCATGCAGATGATACTGGATAATCTTCAAAAAAGAGGCATCAGAGCGGAACGGAAGAGCATTTACGACGATATGGATGTACTTCGCTATTTCGGGATGGACATCAGGTACAGGAGAGAACGGCCCTCAGGATACTATCTTGAAAAACTTACTGAGGCTGCGGAAAAAATGCCTGAGCCTGTATACACGCCTCATGCTGAGCCTGATGAAAATGAAGCGGTACTGGAAAATGAAGCGGTACCAGATGATGAAGTGATACCGGATAATGAAGCGGTACAGGAGACTGAAGCAGCAGGTGAAGATAACGCTATAGCAGAGGCTGAGAGCGGTTCGGAGTACTATAAAGACCAGGCACCTGATTTTACTTCATGGATGAAGCCTGAAAGCAGCAGCCGTAAGAAACAGATGAAGCTTCAGTGCACGGACAGCGGGCACGGGCTCGCCAGAAGTTATTTCGGTGACAGTGCGGAGTACAGGAAACGGGAAGACGGTTATTATATCATAACAGCACCGCTGCAGGAGACGTCCGGCTTTTTTGGCTGGGTGACAGCATCAGGCGGGAACATCCGTATTATTAAGCCTAAAAAGACTGCTCAGGCTTACCGTGAATACCTTAAGGGCATAATAAAGGATTATAAAGGA
>JAFUCO010000031.1 GCA_017459635.1 Blautia sp.
CAAGATCACCATGCATTGCTTCAGCCGGATGGAGCCGAAACGCCGGAGTTCTGTTTATTGCATAATGTAAATATACAAAGTTGCAAAAGCCAAATGGACAATGTTGCATGTCCAAAAGGGACAAAGTTGCATCATTGAAATCTCTTAAGGATCGCCTTTACCTGAACAGGTATCCATTGCAAGCATAACTACCAAGTTTTATCCTTTTCATGCTGTTTTAGCAAATACGTGAAAAGGAGGAAAGGAGAATGCTGACAATGGATCAGATCCACCAGATCCGGGAACTTTACTATGGGCAGGGCATTACGAACCTGTCAGAGATAGCAAAGATAACCGGACGAAATCGCAAAACAGTTACAAAGTACATTGACAAGGAGGACTTTAGCAGTCCGCCGCCAGAACCGTCTGACGATAAGGCACGCACTTCGAAGCTCGATCCTTACAAGCCGTTGATAGACAGTTGGCTTATCGCAGACAAAAAGGCTCCCAGGAAGCAGCGTCACACGGCCAAACGAGTCTTTAAACGCCTAAATAAGGAAGTAGCGGGATTCGATTGCAGTTACCGAACTGTCGCCGCCTACTACGCCCAAAGGAAGAAGGAGCTTACTCCTAAAAACAGTGAGGGGTATCTTCCGCTCAAGCATACACCCGGAGAATCACAGGCAGATTTCGGAAGCGCCCAGTTCAGGGAAAATGGAACAGTTCACGACGGAAAATACCTGATAGTGAGCTTTCCATACAGCAACGGTGGCTATCTCCAGTTAAACTACGGCGAAAACATGGAGTGCCTTCTCGAAGGTCTGGTTGCTGTATTTAACCACATCGGCGGCGTTCCCACAGAGATATGGTTCGATAATACCAGAACCATTGTCACCGATATAATCCAGGGTGGCAGCCGTAAGATAACGGAACGGTTTCAGCGCTTCTGCGATCACTACAGATTCAAGCCCGTGTTTATGAACCCTGAATCCGGCTGGGAAAAGGGTAACGTTGAGAACAAGGTAGGTTATCTGAGGAGAAACCAACTGGTTCCGGTCCCAGCATTCACAAGCCTTGCCGACTTCAACAGGCAGCTGTTGGATGAGTGCGATAAGGACATGGAGCGCGAGCACTATGAATACGATGATGGCATCTTCATAAGCACCCTATTTAGTGAGGATAAGTCCGCATTGCTACCGCTCCCGTCGACGCCTTATGATACAGCATCGTACACCACGGTAGGAACGGATAAATACGGTCAGTTCAAGCTGAATAAAGGTAAGCATACGTATTCAGTTTCCCCCGGCTATAGTGAGACTGAGGTCACTGTCAGGCTAACATCATCAACTGTAACAGTTTACGATGATCACATGAAAGAGATAGTGGGCCACAGACGCCTGTACGGTGATAATAAGCAGTCAAGCATGGACTGGATACCCTATCTCAAGTATATCGCACGCAAGCCCCGTTCTTTAAAGAACAGTGGCATATATGACATGATGCCCGAGGGGATGCAGCGTTTCATGGACAAGTGTGATAGCAGCGAACGTGGCAGGGTTCTGAAGGTCTTGTCTGAACTCACAGAGCGGTCCGGCTTCGATTCAGCGCTTTATACTGTGAATGAGGCACTGACACATAACAGCACGGATCCTGACAGCCTTAAGAGCCTTTACAACCGGATCTATGCAGATGTACCGCAGTTACCTCCTTTGGAGCATACGCCCGAGATGCCGTCAGCCAAGATCATACCATTCAATGGCAACGATCTAAGGAAGATGGATGCCGCCCTTAAGAAGGGAGGTGCCATCAATGGTTGATTACAGAGAAAGAATAGCTGCATGCTGTAAGCAGCTCAGACTGTCCTCAAGTCTAGCCGAACGCGCGATGACTCAAAAAGGAAAAACGAATCAGGAATTCCTTTACAAGCTCTTTGAAAACGAAATAGCGTACCGCAAGGATACACGCATCACCAAACTACAGAATTCTGCCGGTTTCCCCAAAAGATACTCGGTAGATCAGTTCAATCCGGATGAGGTTGTCTTTCCTGAGGAAGTATCACTCGAAAGCTTGATTAACCTCGAATTTCATGATCGGGGCGAGAACGTGATAATGTACGGCGGCACCGGGACAGGCAAAACTATGCTCTCTATAATTATAGGCATTGAGGCGTGCAGGCGGGGGATCCCGGTCAGATTTTACAGGACAGCCGGTCTTATAAATCTTTTCACGGAGAGCCATAACAACGGCACACTTTCGACGCTTAAAAAGAAACTGAACACAGCCGAGATCATTATTCTGGACGAGTTTGGATACGTTCCTTATGACAGGACAGGATCACAGCTGCTCTTTGATTATCTTTCTGAAATACACGAGCAGAAGCAGGTCATACTCAATACAAATCTTGAGTTTTCCCAGTGGGTAAATGTCCTGTATGACCAGAGGATGACAACAGCTCTTATAGGGCGCCTTACACACCATGTGGAGTTGATACTCTTCCCCGGCGGTAATAACCGCCTTCGTGAATCGACTATCAACATTTCAGCGGATCGCAACAGTAAGGCGGTCGCCAATGGATAACAACAATGATGCAGTTTTCAATGTTCAGGAGCTTCCTTTCGAGGATAAAAACGACCTCAAGGACAGCTTATATATCGAGGAACAGTATGACGAACTTCCTTGTTCGATGTGTTCCGATATATCAGATTTTCTTCGGCTTACGGATGCCATGGTATACGAGATCAATGAACTCCGTGCTGAAGTGGTACGCTGGCGTCAGGTGCTGATCAAGTATCTCTCTCCACGCTGGGCGGATGGTCTGCGACAAGATATACTCAGCAACCTGTATCTCAATGATTATGAGGACTATGACGCCTATAACTTTTATGTTGAACGTTATTACCGCGGGGAGAACCCCATGGATA
>JAFUCO010000032.1 GCA_017459635.1 Blautia sp.
ACTTCCGAAATCTGCTTGCCTAAATTCCGCCCTGACTGCGTTGTCGTCAGTCGCCGTAGCCCGCTACGCCTCCTTCCTCCGCCTTGCAGGGCGAAATTTATCCTGCGCATCTTTCGGAAGTTATTCATGTACAGTGCCTAACTGTTCAGAACAGATACCGCTTCATTATATATACAGTATTAAATATGGGTGTAACTACAGGAGGAAATTGCTTTGGTTACTTATATTCATTATGGCTCAGATATTTACAATCCTTCACTGGCATTTCCTGCCAGGAATTCCGGCCTCTATCCCAAACCGGCCGAAGGTACCGGGCTCTGGGCCAGCCGGGAGAGCAGCACATTCGAAGACGGAAGCGCTGTATATGGATGGGAAAAATGGTGTACAGACTGCAAGTATAAAACAGAGAGGCTTAAAAAGAGCTTCCGGTTCCGCCTTCTTGATACTGCCAGAACAGTGATGCTGGAAAAACCGGAAGATCTTGAGGCTCTGCCAAAAACATCTCCATGGAAGATAAAAGACAAAAGTGCGCTTAATGATCTGGCTCCCGATGAGCTGCCGTCCATGGAACAGCTGCATGAGTTTTACGGATCAAATCCGTGTTATCTTGACTACGAAAAAATGATCGCAGACGGTATAGATGCCATAGAGCTGAGGAACAGTCATCTGTTCTCAAGATACCTTAAGTACTGGGACTGCGACTGTCTGGTGGTTTTAAATCCGGAAGTGGTAGTGCCGCTGATGGAAAAAACGGATCATGCACTGATGAAGCCGGTCAGTCATTAAAAAAGACAGAAAATTGCCCTAAATGACATTAGAACCGTCCCCTGTTCTAAGACAGGAGACGGTTCTTTATCTTTTTATCTTATTCCAATGACTCAAGAAATTCGTGCATTACAGGCTCCAGGTCATCCTGGAAGGTGTCTGTGCAGGTCAGTTCTGCGCAGAAAGCACCATTTTCTTCTGCTGAAAATGCGGAAATTCCTCTTTCGTAAGGAGAGGTTTCTTTATTGCACTGGTATTTTATGATCTTGTAAGACCTGCCGGCTATTTCTTCTTCGGATTTTTCAGTTATCTGGTAATTGCTCCTTGCGGCGGACAGCCAGTTGTCGCGATCTTCTATGGCCTTTTCAGGAGTTTGTGTTTCCTGAAGCACAAAATAAAGCTGCGCTTCGTAAAGATCTACTTCTTCGCCTTCACTGTTTGTGTATGGAACCGGTTCACCTGTGACCCAGTCTGCATAGAAGAGGCCGCTGGCAGAGAGCACATCCTTATTATCCAGAAGCGTGAAATCACCGAAGGTGTGCGGAGCTGTGAAAAAACCTATTTGCTCTGAAGATGCGTTATCAGGTTTTGCTTCTGAAACGTCATTATCAGTGCCGCGTCCATTATCAGTGCCGCGTTCATCATCCGTGTTGCGTTCATCACCCGTGTCGCGTTCATCACCCGTGTCGCGTTCATCATCCGTGTCGCGTTCATCACCCGTGTTGCGTTCATCGCCCATGTCGCGTTCATCATCCGTATCGTATTCATCACCCGTGTCGCGTTCATCATCCGTATCGTGTTCATCACCCGTGCCGCGCTCATCATCCGTATTGCTTTCATTATCCAGGCCGCTTCTATCGTCCGAATATTCTTTTTTATCAATACAGCCAATCAGCGTCTCCCACAATTCTTTGCATCCGTCGAGGTTATCGACGGTCTTTTTGTCGTGGAAAAAGCGGCGTCCTATGTACAGTCCGGAAAGGAGATCTTTATTGTTTCCCGATACTTTGTGTCCGAGGGAGGCATCTGTGTATGTACCGGTGTCAGGATCTGACAGCAGTTCACAGCTGCTCCACTTAAAGCATTTGCCCGTAGCGGTGTAATCATCGGCTTCCGGTTCGCTTCCGTCAGGGGAAGCCAGAATCTGAAAGCGTTTTTGCAGATCCTCAGGATCTTCCATCAGAAACAGATAGCTGTCACAGTCGGTGATATCTCCGATAAGCTCGACTTCTGAAGCGTATTGATAATAGAAGGAATCGTCCGAGGTTTCAGCAGCTGCAGAGGCCGTGGAAGGTACCGAAGAGTAGGAATGGAGCTGTACCAGCACTTTTCCGTCGTGATTGTAATCACCGGCAATGGAGGAAAATATATCAACCACTGCCTGGCAGGTTTCTTTTGGGAGCGGTTTACCAACATAAGCAATCTGAAAATCGGGGGATTTCTGAAACCATCCAAAAGCGGAAGCAGCCCAGCGGAAAGCAAAGACCGCAAGCAGAATACCGATTACTACATACCATTTGTGATAATACCACCAGTTGCGAAAATCTCTCATAAATTAAAACCTCTTACATGCTCTGCTCCGTATTTTACTCTTTTGTTGTACCGCCCGCCTCGTAGTGAACCGGCAGGCAGATGAGGGGCGGTTTTGTTGACATGCTTTCCTGCAGGATGAATTCCACACACATTTCGGCGATATCCTCAACCGGCTGCACTATGGTCGAGCAAACGTGATCATACTCTGATAAATACCGTATACCGTCAAAACCAATAATCTGAACATCTTCAGGCGCAGAGAGCCCGAAGCGTGAGAGCGCCTTTAAAAGGATATAGGCAACAGTGTCGGTTCCGCAGAAGATTCCGTCGAACGCGAGCTTTCCATCAGTAATATGTTCTTCAAGAAAACGGGGAATTTCCTTTTCCAGTTCATCTCCGTCTTCGAGCAGAAGGCTTTCGTAGGTCATTCCGTAAATCATGCAGCCATTTTCGAAGCCCGCTTTTCTTTTATTAGGCTCATTTGTGAGCGAAGAACTGATACGCATAAAAGCCAGATGCCTGCAGCCAAGAGAGTAAAGCTTTTCGGCAGCGATCTGTCCTCCGGAAAAATTGTCTGATGAAATGCAGGGGATTGACGGCCCCAGGCACCGGTCGATGGAGACGAAAGGGGTATTTGCATCCACAACCAGATCGGGATTATAGGTTAAGCCGATTATTCCGTCCACCTGATTTCTGTGAACCATCGATACATATTCCTGTTCAAGATCGCGTTTAAAATCAGTACAGCAAAGAAGCATACGGTAGCTCCTTCTCTGCAGTGAGACGGCGATGTAGTGAGTGAGCAGTGCGAAATATGGATTGGTGGTGTTCGGAATAAGAAATGCGATGGTGTTCGTCCGCTCAGCTTTAAGTCCCTGCGCGTAACTGTTGACCTGATAATTGAGTTTTTTTATAGCACTTTCCACTTTCTGGCGGTATGGCTCACCTACCGAGCACCCGTTTATTACGCGTGACACGGTTCCAAGGGCAACTCCCGCTTCAAGGGCCACGTCTTTCATGGTGGGGGCGGAATTTTTCTTCCTCATGATTTTTTATATCTCCTTAACAAATATTATGCTTCTGTACCGTTTTCCGAGGCGTTATCCTGGCCTGATTATCTGACCTGCAGGCACTTCTGAGTCTGGCAGGCAGTTCATCTCCCTGCTGCCGTGAAGAGCATCGGCTTTACTCTGCCTCATTTCCTGGCCGGACTTCCTGAACCATGGAGGTTACTCCTCTCCGGGTTCCGGGCCGAATTGCCGGATGTGAATTTATTTCAAAATGAGCATACCATTTTCATGACCAGATGTCAATATATTTCATGATATTATATGAAACGTTGCATGAAGAAGATATGCACAAATTGGACGGTATTAGGTTGTAGAAACCAAACAAACTTCGGGATTTAGGAAAAAAATAGATTGACAATAGCTATGTTTGGATATTTTCTTTGTAATATGATGTAACGTTTCATCATTTCACGTGAAAAAAATATCAGAAAGGAGAGAGAACAGTTCATGAGTAAGCCAGCAAAAGCGGTGGCTGTCGGGACGCACCGAACCCTTGGCCAGCGCATGAAAGACCATTGGCAGCTTTATGTGATGCTTCTTATCCCGGTGGCTCTTATCATCATCTACAAGTATATACCGATGTATGGTATCCAGATCGCATTCCGCGATTACAAGGCCAGCAGGGGAATGTTTGGCAGTGAGTTTGTAGGCTGGAAATGGTTCGAAAGGTTCTTCAGGGCGCCAAACTGTACCAGAATGATCAGGAATACAGTCCTTTTAAGCTTCTACAGCCTGCTTTGGAGTTTCCCGATTCCTATTATTCTTGCGCTGATGATCAACCAGCTGCGTTTCCAGAGATTCAAAAGAACAGTCCAGACAGTTCTTTATGCGCCTCATTTTATTTCTACCATGGTCGTCTGTGGTATGCTGCGGGTATTCCTGAGCCCTTCCGGAGGTCTCATCAACCTGATTGCCGGTACCTCTATTGATTTTCTTTCAGAAGCATCTGCTTTCCGGACAATATATATCGCGTCCGGGATATGGCAGGACGCAGGGTGGGGAATCATAGTATATATGGCTACACTGGCAAATATTGATACATCCCATTATGAAGCTGCCAAGATCGACGGTGCCTCCATGTTCCAGCGGATACGTTTTATCGATTTCCCTGAACTGATCCCGCAGATAGTTCTCATGCTCATCATGAGTGCCGGAAACCTGATGAACGTAGGCTTTGAAAAGGTTTTCCTGCTTCAGACTGACCTTAACAAAGCAACCAGCGACGTAATATCGGTATACGTGTATCAGCAGGGTATTGAAAACGCGAAATACAGTTACTCTACGGCGGTAGGCCTGTTTAATACGGTTGTGAACATCATTTTGCTCCTTGTAGTGAACAGGCTTGCGAAGAAGCTGTCGGAAGATGTCAGTTTCGTATAAGGAGGAAAGAACATGAATAGTACAAAAGCCGGAAAACCGGGTGGACTTTCCGACAGGACCAGCGACATCATCCTCGTAGTATTGTGCCTGATCATCATGCTGATCGTGGCCTATCCTCTATATTATGTACTGATCGCATCGGTATCCAACCCCTATGACGTTTATGCCGGAAAAACATTTATTCTCCCGAGCCAGTTCACTATGGACGGCTATAAAGCGGTGTTCTCGGACAACAGTATCCTCATAGGTTATGCCAACAGTCTCAAGTATACCCTTATTGGTACGATCTTCTCAGTAGCGATGCTTTATCTGACAGCTTATCCTCTCAGCGTGAAGGAACTGCCGGGAAGAAAGTGGATCAGCATTTTCTTTATAATCACAATGTATTTCAGCGGCGGTCTTATCCCGACCTATCTGGTCGTCAAGCAGACCGGGCTTATCAACAATATGTGGGCCCTGTTCCTTCCGGGCGGTGTCGCCGTAGGGAACATGATCATCATGAGAAACTATTTTGAGAACAGTATTCCCAAAGAAATGGTAGAGGCTGCCGAGATAGACGGGGCTTCCAAATGGAAGACTTTCCTGAACGTGATCATTCCCCTGTCAAAGCCCATCATGGCAGTTATGGTGGTTTTCAGCATGGTAGCCTACTGGAACGACTGGTTTACAGCTCTCATTTATCTGACCGGACAGGACAAGGCTCCGCTGCCTCTGATCCTGCGCAACATCCTGATCAAGAGTTCGGCGAGCGCCGCTCAGGCAAGTACGATCTCCGGAGGTTATGCCGAGCTTAACAAACTGACGGAGATGATCAAGTTCGGATCTATCATCGTCGCTGCGGCTCCGATGCTTATCATTTACCCATTCGTGCAGAAATATTTTGAAAAAGGTATGATGGCCGGCGCTGTCAAAGGCTGATCTCACAACAGTTAATTTTATGTCTGTTCGGAACAGCCCTGAGAACTTGCTGCAGATGCAGTTTCAAAACCTATGTTTATTTAAGAAAGGATGTAACCACTATGAAGAACGCATGGAGAAAAGGAATGAGCCTGGTGCTCTGCACCGGTATGCTGGCTTCTCTGGCAGCAGGAAGCGCTTTTGCAGAAGCAAACACCGATACCTCACAGACGGAATTCAATATCCTTGGCGGCATGAGCGCGCTCAGCAAAGGCTATGATGATAATACTGTGCTGAATGAACTTCAGGAAGAAGCCGGTATAAGCATCAAGTGGGAAACCATGAGCGATTCCTTAAGTGAGCAGGTCAACATCCGTATTGCCGGAGATGAACTTCCGGATGCATTCCTTGGAGTAGGCTTTAACAACTACAACCTGACAAATTATGGCCAGGACGGTACATTTATCGACCTGACCCCGTATCTTACCGAAGAATTTATGCCGAACCTTGCTAAAATCCTTGAGGAGCATCCTGAAATAAGAAGCGCCATTACAATGGACGATGGCTGCATCTATGGCCTTCCTTCAGGAGAGCAGATGGGAACTGCCGGCATTGGCAAGGACGAAGATTACAGCATCTTTACTATCCCGCAGTTCTCAATGATCAACAAGGCATGGCTGGATGATCTGGGACTTGAGGTTCCGACCACTCTTGATGAGCTGCATGACGCGCTTGCTGCTTTCAAAGAAAACGACATGAGCGCCAAATATTATGGAAATGATGCCGGAAGCACTATCCCGATGAGCACCGGTTTTGATCAGTGGTGCTGGGGACAGAATATCTTTTATGCAGGTTTTGGCTTTACCAACTGGCCGAATGACGTAATCAACGACCTGGTTCTTCGTCCTGATGGAACCGTAGATTTTGTATGTGATGATGACGGATATCGTGATGCGGTCACTTATTTCCATGACTGGTATGAAGAAGGCCTGATGGATATCGAGATGTTCTCACAGAGTGATACTCAGCTCATCTCAAAATGCTCACAGGGTTACGTTGGTGTTTCCACCTGGTGGTATATCGAAGAGCTGATGGGTGAATATGCCGATGATTATGTTTTCCTTCCTGTCCTTGACGGCCCGGATGGAAGCCATAATGTAACTGTCCGTACAGGCGGCGGCACAAGCAGCGGCCAGCTGAGCATCACAAGCAAATGCGAGAGCCCGGCTAATCTTCTTAAGTTCTTTGATATGTGGTATGATCCGGAGATCGTTATGCAGCTGCAGTACGGCCCGATTGGTGTATACTTCACAGAGCAGGATGAAAATGGCGTATGGCTTTCCATCACTGAAGATGAAGCAAAAGAAAAATTCAACAAGGGCGCAGGCGAGCTGAAGGGCGAGAACGAAGTATGGGGTCCGAAGCTTATTCTCAGCGATTACTATAACACTACCTTCAAGATGGAAGACCGTGCAATCGAGCGTCTGACAGACCTGTACGATTTCTGGATGCCATATGTTGATGACGCTTCAGTTTACCCGGTAGACTGCGTATTTACAGCAGACGAGCTTGACACCATCGACTTCTACAAGACAGATTTCGAGAACACAGTAGCAGAATACGAAGGCCTCTGGATCAAGAACGGCGGACCGAGCGATGATGAATGGGAAGAGTATAAGGATGCCCTCATCTACAACTGCGGCCTTGAAGACCTCCTCCAGGTTTACCAGGATGCATATGACCGCTATGTAGAAGCAGAATAAGACGCCCATTTTATGGATAGTTACTACGGATAAACCTTATCAACAGTTGTAAAAATAAACAGTAGCTGTTTTAAACAATCTATGATAGGATAGGAATGGAAAATGCTTCAGCATTTTCCATTCCGTACTGGCCTAGGGCCGAAGGCGCGTACCCGCTATTGCGGGTTTTGAGACGCTCTCCTTAAGCGTCTCAAAAGGCATGAATGGAAAATGCTTCAGCATTTTCCTTTCCGTACTGGCCTAGGGCCGAAGGCGCGTACCCGCTATTGCGGGTTTTGAGACGCTCTCCTTAAGCGTCTCAAAAGGCATGA
>JAFUCO010000033.1 GCA_017459635.1 Blautia sp.
ATGAGCAGAGCAGAGTATATTTCCTTACAGGGTCTGAGCCCTTCATGAGGAATCCAGCCGTGAAACGGCGATGAAGCCCGTAAGGGCGAGATTCCGAATGGAGGGCTCAGACCCAGCCGCTTGCGGCTGGGCCGTGAATAGTAACTTTGAAGTCAGAGTGTCTCAACTCTGCGAAAGAAACGGGTTTGCCCAGAAAAAGCCAGTGGCTTAAAGGGCAGCCCGTTTCTTTTTACTGTTTAGAGGGCTTTGGAGGCAGCCCGTTTTTGGGAGCTGTTTACAAGGACTTTGTTCCATTCCGGAGCATCACTTGTGTCATTTTCTCTTTTCGTAGAAGAACATATATTGCTGCATGAGACCCGCGCACCCCGGGTATTTTTCCTCGGGAAAATGTCCGCCGTAGTATTTGTCTTCTATACGGAGGATCCAGGTATCACGCGGGAAAGCGGCAAGCCTGTGAAGTCCGAAAAGGCTTATGCAGTTTGATACTTTTATGCCTACCCCCGGCAGCTGTTTCAGCCTGTCAATCACTTCCTCGTCGGAGAGGGTGGCAGCAGTTTGAATGAAGTCTTCACCGGAGTTGATCGATTCAAGTATCAGCTGGCTTGTTTTATGAATGTATGGGGCACGGTAACCAAGAGCGCAGCTTCTGAGCTCATCCTCCGAAACCATTGCCATAACATCAGGAGATGGAAAGGCGTGGATACCGTCTGTGATTTCGGGACCATATAAGGAGCTGATCTTCTCTATGCAGGATGAGATGGAGGGGATGCTTTTGCGCTGAGATATGATGAAACTGATGGTGACTTCCCACAGATCCTGTTTTAAGATCCGTATTCCTCTGCCATAATCTACTGCTGCGTTCAGATATTCGTCATCCGGATCGACCAACCGGCAGAAGGCTTCATAATCAGTGTCCAGGTCAAAATATGGTGTCCAGAAGGCATCAAACTCACTGTCACTACAGTCAAAGTCGCAGGTGCTGCGGCCTTTGCCATCGTTTTCGATTTCATGTATGAGGAGCACCTTATCATCGGCAACGGCAGTCCAGATTCCGTTCCCGTCCTGGTGTATGCGGAAGCACTGCCCGCTCATTGCTATCTTGGAAATATCAAAGTGGTCAAGTTTCTTTATCATGTAAACCTCCAATGTTGTGGAAATAATAGACTCATGATTAAAGGATAAAAGGACGGATCAAAAAAAGCAAGAAAAATCGTTCGACTTTATTCGACAATAAGGGGGAACGTAAGAGGAGGGGACGGTTCTCTGTCTTATTTTCATAAGACAGAGAACCGTCCCCTCCTCTTACGAAGAAAATGCTGAATCATTGCTGACAGCAAAATATAAGGAATAAGTTTATCGTAGCTGATCGGATATTAATCGTATTTTCCGCCTGACAATAAACAGACGAGATGGGTCCGCGATAGTGCTGTACGGGAGCGTTGTGCCTGCTCCGCAGAGACAGAGCCCTACTGAGACTTAGGCGGGAAGGCTCTTCCTGAGCGTCTTAGTCTCAGTTGGGCTCTGTCTCTGCGGGCAAGCAGGCACCGTCTCCCGTACAGCACTATCGCGGACCCATCTCGTCGTCCGGATTACCCAAAAGAGTTTCCGATGTCATACTTTCGGTTTTCAACCTTGCAACGCACAGTTCTACAAATCCTGGGCAGGAATTCATAGAAAAATAAGACAGAGAACCGTCCCCTGTCTTGTTTCACAGAATGTTCACAAAATAATTAGCACTCACCTATTGACAGTGCTAACAATAAGTGATATATTACACCTAGAACAAAGAAAAGAGCAGATCAGATAAATGATCTGTCCACTATAGAAAGGAGATATGACTTATGATGTTAGTACCGAGTATTTTTGGAGATAACCTTTTTGATGATTTTATGAGCTTCCCGTTTGATGATTCTTTCTTTGGCAGGAAGCCGCAGAAGAATGGCCGTCATGTAAACAATCTGATGAAGACAGATATCCGCGAGACGGAGGGTACATATGAGCTTGATATCGACCTTCCGGGTTACACCAAGGATGATGTGAAGCTTCATCTGAAGGATGGCTACCTTACCGTAAGCGCAAGCAAATCAGAGAACAATGACGAGAAGGACAGCGAAGGCAATTACATCCGCAGAGAGCGTTACACCGGCAGCATGAACAGAAGCTTCTATGTTGGCAACGCTGTGAAGGCTGATGAAGTCCGCGCCAAATTTGAAGACGGAATCCTGAAACTGTCCGTACCGAAGAAGGACCCGAAGGCAGTAGAAGAGAAAAATTACATCGCAATAGAAGGCTGATATATCTGAAGGATCTGACAAATGACAGGTCTGGAAGCGGGAATGACCAATGAGGGGCTGTGGATCTTTTCACAGCCCCTCATTTTTGTTGGCCCCTGGTTCGTGCTGCCGTATCTGTGCCGGGCTGTGCAAAAATGTCTTTTTTCATATCTCCTTTTGTGATAGAATGACATATATGATCAACAAATATCCGTGGGAGGTTAAGAATGGATTATCGTATCGAACACGATTCAATGGGAGAAGTAAGGGTACCGGCGGATAAATACTGGGGTGCGCAGACGCAGAGGAGCCATGATAATTTCAGGATAGGAGCAGGCATTGAGACCATGCCTTCTGAGATCATACATGCTTTCGGGATTCTGAAAAAGGCTGCGGCAAGGGCAAACGCCAGTCTGAAGCCTGAGAAAATGACAGAAGAAAAGCTGTCCGTGATAGAGAAGGCCTGCGATGAGGTTATTGAAGGCAGGCTTGCGGATCATTTCCCTCTTGTTGTCTGGCAGACCGGTTCCGGTACGCAGTCCAATATGAATGCAAATGAGGTAATTGCAAATGTCGCAAACTCTTTTGCCGGCAAAAAGCTATGCCATCCTAATGATGACATTAACATGAGCCAGTCGTCGAATGACACATTTCCGACTGCAATGCATATTTCGGCAGTTCTTGCGCTGACAGAGAAGCTTCTGCCGGCTGTCGAAAGGCTTACGGCTTCATTTATGAAGCTTGAGGAGGAAAACCGGGGGATCGTAAAATCGGGCCGTACTCATCTGCAGGATGCTGTCCCCGTGAGCTTTTCGCAGGAGATAAGCGGATGGAGGAGCTCACTTGAAAGGGACGCGGCGCTTATAAAACTGGCTATTCAGCCGCTCTCGGAGCTTGCGCTTGGAGGGACTGCCGTAGGAACCGGACTGAATGCGCCTGAGGGCTTTGATAAGCTGGCAGCGGAGAAGATCAGCGAACTGACAGGTCATACTTTCACTGCCGCTCCAAACAAATTTCACGCACTGACATCCAAGGATGAGCTGGTTTTCGCTCATGGGGCGGTAAAGGCTCTGGCGGCAGACCTTATGAAGATCGCGAATGACATCCGCTGGCTTGCTTCGGGGCCAAGGCTTGGGCTTGGGGAGATACATATCCCGGAGAATGAACCCGGTTCTTCCATCATGCCGGGAAAGGTCAACCCTACACAGTGTGAGCAGGTTACAATGGTCGCGGTACAGGTCATGGGAAACGATGCAGCTGTCGGATTTGCGGCTTCACAGGGCAATTTTGAACTGAATGTGTTTATGCCGGTGATGGCATACAATTTCCTGCAGTCAGTCAGGCTTCTTGCTGAATCGATGGTTTCTTTTACGGACAACTGTGTTTGCGGTATTACGGCAAACCGGGAGAAGATGCATTCGAATCTGCATAATTCGCTTATGCTGGTCACGGCACTGAATCCATATATAGGATACGAGAAGGCGGCAAAGACAGCCCATACAGCCTATGAAAAAAACATTACACTGCGGGAGGCCTGCACTTCACTTGGATTTCTGACCGAAGAGGAGTTTGACAAAGTATTCTGTCCGGAAAAGATGGTGTAAAGCTTTGTTAATTAGCACTAATTGTCTGTTATTGACTTCTCTTTTCGATTATTTCGGTTACGATTGACTAACCTGACAACTGAATGATAACGTATGAATCAGATGCAGACGGAATCATATGATGTGCGAAAATATGCTGGACCCCGGCGGATCATTTTGGGATCAGACGGTAATGGGCATTGCGGCATTAGTGTTCCGGCGCATCTGCCGGAGGTATGGCTTTGCAGTTCAGAATTTTAAATGAGACGAATCATCGCATGCGGATCCGTCTTTATACAGGCAGGATCTCGGACTACCAGGAGGAGGTGCTCCGGTTTGCGTTTGAGACCATACAGGATGTTACGAAGGTAAGCGTGTACCATGCCACAGGGAATATTGCTCTGGAATATAAGGGCGACAGGGATATTATTCTGTCAAAACTCAGGGCTTTTGACTATGACAATGTGACAATGATGGCGGAGAAGCTTGAAAAGGGCATCGGTATGGATGAAATGATGCGCCGCAAGCTGGATCCGCGGCTTAAGCGTCAGCTCAGGATGAGAATACTTGTAGAGTCGGTGGCTGACATTGTCCTGCCTATGCCGCTGCAGCTTGGGTATCACGCATATCAGCTTGTGACACTTAAGGATGTATGACGATGACAATTCGTAACTGCTCAGAACAACAGAAGTACTTGTGGCCTGGTCTTTAGCGGCTCAGACCGTTTTGTATAAGGAGGTATTTTTATGATTTGCTGGAACAAAGTTGGTTATGTAGCAGGAGGTTTTTTACTTGGATCTTACGGGCTTAAGCTGCTCGGCAGCAGAGATGCAAAAAGTCTTTACACCCATTGTACAGCTGCGGTCCTTCGCATGAAGGATGAGGTTGTCAAGGATTATACGACCATCAAGGAGAATGCTGAGGATATAGGTGCTGCGGCGAAGGATATTAATGAAAAACGCCGTATGGAGTATGAGGCCCAGATGATCGAGGATGCCAGAGCGATACTTGCCGAGGCAGAAGCTGCGGCTGAGAAAGGCTGAGATCAGTACGTATCAGAAGCTGCGGCTGAGAAAAACACGTATCAGGCGCAGAATATTATTTGACGGGATTATCGGGCTGAGAGGCGTTTGCGTATGAAATGCAGGATATTACATGAAAGTACCGGCAGGCTGAGGGTTCATGTTTATAAATACTACATGACTCCCTCCCAGGCGGACCAGCTGGAGGCCTTTTTAAAAGGCCTTCCTTTTATTGAGCGCGCGAAGGTGGACGAGAGGACCGGAAACGCGGTGATCAGGTTTGAGGCCGGAGCCGGACAGAAAGTGAGAGATGCGCTTGCATCATTTGATTTTGAAACAACAGAGGTTTCGATTCCGGAAAACAGCGGGAGAGAGCTGAGCCGCACTTATGAGGACAAAATGTTCTTCCTTGTTGTAAGAAGGATTGGCAGCAGGCTTCTTCTTCCGGCCCCGCTCAGGACTGTTGTTACTATAATAAAGGCAGTGCCTTACATCTGGAAGGGAGTAAAGTCCCTCCTGAAGGGAAAGATATCTGTAAGCATCCTTGATGCGGCTTCTATCACGGTTTCAATGCTCCGCGGCGAGTTTGATACAGCGGGAAGCGTGATGTTCCTTCTGGGAATAGGCGACATCATGGAGGAATGGACACACCGGAAATCCGTTGCGGATCTGGCTTCGGCTATGAGCCTGAATGTGGAGAAGGTATGGGTGCGTACCGCTGATGGCGCGGAGGTACTGACCGGAGTAGACAAAGTTGCCGAGGGTGATACGATAATTGTCAGGAGAGGCAACATGATCCCGCTTGACGGGACTGTCCTTCAGGGAGATGCCATGGTGAACCAGGCTTCGATCACCGGGGAGCCGCTTCCTGCGCATAAGCAGGAAGGAAGCTCGATCTATGCCGGGACCGTGGTAGAAGAGGGAGAGATAGCTGTATCCGTCCGTAAAGCAGCAGGCCAGGGACGGTATGACCGGATAGTTGCCATGATCGAGGAGTCCGAAAAGCTTAAGTCTTCGTCGGAAGCAAAGGCATCAAACCTTGCGGATCGTCTGGTCCCATGGACTTTAGGCGCGACGCTGCTGACTTATCTGGTGACAGGAAATGCCGCAAGGGCAGCTTCTATTCTCATGGTGGATTTCTGCTGCGCGCTTAAGCTTTCCATGCCGATAAGCGTTCTTTCTGCTATGCGTGAGGCGGGAGAGCATCATATTACGGTCAAGGGCGGAAAATTCATGGAGAGTGTTTCCGAAGCTGTTACTATTGTTTTTGACAAGACAGGCACTCTTACCAAAGCATCACCAAAGCTTCACAGTGTGGTTACTTTCGGGGATTACGATGAAAACGAGATGCTGCGCCTTGCAGCGTGCCTGGAGGAGCACTTCCCGCATTCTATTGCCAATGCGGTGATACGTGCGGCGGCGGAACGCGGCCTTGATCATGAGGAAGAGCATACTAAGGTTGAGTACATTGTCGCGCACGGTATAGCAAGTACTATAAATGGACAGGAAGTACGGATAGGAAGCGGACATTTCATTTTTGAGGATGAAGGATGCAGTGTGCCGGAGGGGGAGAAGGAATTGTTTGACAGCCTTCCGGATGAATATTCGCATCTTTACCTTGCACTTGGGAAGTCACTTGCTGCAGTCCTTCTTATTGAAGATCCGATAAAGGATGAGGCCCGTGAGGTGGTCGAAGAGCTTCATGCTCTTGGAATCGAGCGTGTAGTAATGATGACAGGAGACAGTGAAAGGACTGCGCGGGCGGTTGCTGCGAAGATCGGGGTCGACGCGTATCACGCCGAAGTTCTTCCGGAAGACAAGGCAGGCTTTGTGCGCGAAGAGCATACTGCGGGGCGAAAGGTGATAATGATCGGTGACGGTATCAATGATTCACCTGCGCTTTCTGAGTCTGATGCGGGTGTTGCGATAAGCTCAGGCGCTGCCATCGCCAGGGAGATAGCGGATATAACCATTTCCGAAGATGATCTTCGGGCGCTTATCACCCTGAAGAAGTTAAGCGACGCCCTGATGAAAAGGATAACGCGCAATTACCGCATGATACTTTCTTTCAACTCTTTCCTTATATTGATGGGCGTACTGGGGATCTTTCCTTCTACGACAACGGCGCTGCTGCATAACGCTTCAACTATTGCGATAAGCCTGGATTCGATGACGAATCTTCTGTAGTACCAGGAGATGGTTTCGCAATGATCTTAGAGTACGGTACATACCCTTTGTCCGGATGTGTGAATTGTACTGATTTCTACTGTTTAAAACAGCAGTAATTATCTACTATTTTAAATTGGCAGTACTGATTCCTTCTATATTAAACAATATAGCTATTGTGCTTATCTGCCCGGTTCAGGAATTCTTAATAAAGCATGAGGTATGCTTTTGTTCCTGAGCCGGGCAATCTTTTTCTTGCCTTTATGACCTTATGTGAGTATAATATACAAATTGGGAGAGGAGTATAATAGGATTATTTCGGATGGGGGGATGACAATTCATGCAGGACAGGCCGGACAAGAGGGGGAAGGCAAAGATCCTTATAATTGCCTTGCTTGCGGTTTTTCTTGCCGTGCTTGCTGGCGGCGGGATTTTTTTGAAGATCATGCATGACAGCGATACGTTTTTTGCAGGTACGACTGTGAACGGGTATACGGTCGACGGACTTTCGCCTGAGGCTGTATATGATATACTGGTTGAAACGTACAGGGGAGCTTTTGTTGAGATAGATGAAAAAGGACAGACAGAGGCTCAGGGAACGTTGGCGGATTTTGGTTATGCCGTTGAGGAAGACAAGCTTATGCGTCTTGTTCAGAAGGCAAAGGATGCCCAGAGGAGCAGCTTTGATACACTGTTCATGAGCCTGCTTCAGGGGAATTCTTTTATTATAGAGGTGCCGTTCATTGTAGATGAACAGCGGCTCTCCGAAGCTGCTTCACGCCAGGCTCTTGCCGATGCGCGATATTCCAGCGAAGATGCTTATCTGTCGTTTGACGCAGGAAGCAGAACCTACAGTATTGTGCCTGAGGTATACGGCAATGATTTTTCGGATGATTCACTGAAGGGGCTGGTACGGGAGGCCATTGATTCTTTCACCAAAGAGAGGCAGGCCGGGAATGTTGTAAAGGTAGACATTCCTGAGGACATTTATTATAAACCGGCGGTTCTTTCCACAGATCAGTCTCTTACGGAGCAATATACTGTTTATAATGAATTCTGCGGTGCAGAGGTGGATTATCAGTTCGGAAGCCAGACAGAGACGCTTGGCTGGGACACTATACGTGACTGGATCATTATTTCGGGCGGAAACGGCATCATAGATGAAGATAAAGTGCTCGAATATGTGCGTTCTCTTGAAGAAAGGTATAATACCAGGTATCATACGAGGTATTTCCATACTTCGGTGGGAACGGATATTGAATTCCCGGATTCTCTGAATGAATATGGTTATACGATCAATGAGGATGCCGAGGTCAGCCGTCTGCTGGAGGATCTGTACAGCAACAGCGTTGTGAGCCGTGAACCGGTTTATTATACGGTGGCCGGTGAGTATGAGAACCCGGTTTTCTATGCCCGGGAGGGTACAGATGACCTTGCAGGTTCTTATGTGGAAGTAAACCTTACGGCGCAGCATCTATGGTTTTACAAACATGGATCGCTTGTGATAGAATCGGATATAGTATCCGGCTGTGTGGCCCGCGGGACCGAGACACAGACAGGCGTTTTTCCGCTTGCCTATAAAGAAAGTCCTTCGGTACTTACCGGCGGGAACGCGGAAAACGGGTACAGCACGCCGGTGCAGTACTGGATGCCGTTCTATGAAGGACAGGGACTGCATGATGCCAACTGGAGAGGCGCATTCGGCGGTTCAATATACGTAAACAGCGGTTCGCACGGGTGCGTTAATCTGCCGCCGGCGGTGGCAGGAGCAATCTATAGCGAGATCGAACCCGGCATGGCCATATTGATCTATAGATGAACATGCATGAGATATTCAGGCACGGGCAGTGAACTTGTGTTCCGGATACATGAGCTTAAAGAACAGGCAACGGAGCTTGTTGCTCAGGATACATGAGTTTATGGTGCACATGTTGAAACTTGATGATCAGGGAACAAAACTTCAGATACAGAGGTGTATATTTAACAGAGTGAGCAGCACAGGTTATTCGGATTGTGACCGGACCTGATGATGCAGGGGATTCAGAAGCTGTTTTTCTGCGTCTCCTGAATATACAAAGGAGGAAAAAAGTATGAAACTGAGAAAACTGGCAGCAGTACTGGCAGCGGTAATGGTTGTATGTGTACCGGCAGCAGCAGAAGAGGCAGCTCCGGCAGAAGGCGTTGCTGTTTCAGCAGAGCCCGTAGCAGCAGAGGGGACTTATATCAGCGAACTGACAGGAGAACCGATTGCCGCTGAACTGCAGCATCAGAGGCCGATAGCCGCTATGGTGGACAATGAGTCGACTGCTTATCCGCATTATGGCGTAGCAGAAGGTGATGTTGTTTATGAGCTTATGAACTCTACTGCAAACGGACATATCACAAGGCTCATGGTGCTTCTGAAGGACTGGGGAAAGGTTCAGCAGATGGGTTCCATCCGAAGCGTACGCCCGACCAACATTATGCTCGGTGCTGAGTGGAACGCAGTGCTCTGCCATGACGGCGGCCCGTTCTATGTTGACGAGTACTTTGCAAAGGATTATGGCAAGGATCATTTCTCCGGAACATTCTCACGTATCGAGAACGGAAAATCCCTTGAGTTCACAGAGTATATAGCTGCCGGAGACCTTGACAGCAATTTCAATAATTCCGGTATCAGCAGAACTTATACCAATCCTGCAGCAGAGAATCCGCATTTCAACTTTGTGCCTTATGGCCAGAAGGTTGATCTTGCATCTACAGGCATGGCAGTTCCGGCTTCAACGGTCGTTCTTCCGTTTGAGCACACCAATTCTACTCTGACATACAATGCTGCTACTGCTACCTATGACCTGTCCTGCTATGGAAACCTTCATGTTGACGCAGAGGATAATCAGGTCCTTTCATTCAAGAATGTCATCATCCAGGAGTGCGATTATACTCTTTATGATGAGAACGGATACATGGTATACAATTGCGTAGCAACAGGCCAGCCGGGATATTATCTGACCGAAGGCCAGGCTGTTCCGATCGTATGGACCAAGGCTACAGAGGATGGCGTTACAAAATATTTTGACAAGAACGGAAACCCGCTGAACATCAATACAGGTAAAACCTACATCACACTCGTTCCGACAGAGATGTGGGGAAGCCTGCAGATAGGATAATACATAAAGATGGGGTGGAGAAAAAAGCTTTTTTCTCCACCCTATTTCCCTCTTTTTTCTATAACAGCATGTGGCAACCGAGAAGAAAACCGTGGGGGGAAAACGCTCTCAGAGTTGCGAAGCCCGACGTTTTCCCCCCACACCCCCCTTTCCCCGGGCACGCTTCTTGCAATGATTTAAGAGTATATTTTTAATAATACAGGGGCTGTGAAAACAGTTTTACTATTTTCACAGCCCTTTTTTATTTTTACTTACTGGATCTACGGCTGTGGCCGTAAGATATGGTGGGAGTGTCCATCCCCACGGTTCTACTCGTCCAGGAGTTCATCTACTGTATTCTGATCGTAGGTTATGGAGGTGGCGGTGGTTATTTCTATCTGGTACAGGGCGTTTGCTGCTATGTGTTCTGCGGCCTGTTCCAGGTCTCTTATTCCGGTAGTGTTTGCGTACCGTGAGATGACTGCTTTTACTGCTTCCGGGGTGACCTGACATTCGCCGGGCTTCAGGCCTATGCGTTTCAGGGCTTTCGGGAGAGAAAAACGCCGGAAGATCTCGGCTTTTTCCTCCGGGGTATAGTCCGGTATGTCGATTACGGCAAAGCGGGACAGAAGAGGCGAGCTTATCCGGCTTTTTTCATTGGCCGTCGCTATCGGGTAAACGCCGCCGGTGGGAATGGTGCACTCTATGTAATTGTCGGTAAAGCCAAGGTTGTCGAGCAGAGTCAGCAGTACATCAGCCGGATTTCCTTTGCCGTTGCCTGCACTTGCCTTGTCTAGCTCGTTGATGATGAATACAAGGTTGGATTCTCCAGCCATTGAGAATGCTTCCATAATTATGCCCGGCTTTGCGTTGGAGTAGACTCTTGAGGAGCCGGTGAGCTGTTCCGGATCATTTATGGAACTCATATCGAGAGTGGTGAACGGAAGCTTCAGTATCCGGGCTACGGCATAGGCCGCCTGGGACTTGCCGGTTCCGGCAGGGCCGGCGAGGAGAAGTCCGTAGGAGGGCAGCGTATGTGTGCGGTTGATCTGGATAATGGTTTCGATGATCCGCTGCTTTACTTTTTCCATTCCGTATAGCTCTTCATCCAGGATGCGGCGTGCCTCTGCGGGATCGATCGATTCAAAATAATTGTTCTTCCACTGCACATTCATCATGATCGAGAGCGCGTGCTGGGCATGGCGCCGTTCATCCGGGCTGACTTCGCCTGACTTGGCCACGACAAGGTTGCGTCTTGCCCAGAGACGTATGTTGTCAGGCAGCGTACGGCCTGCGCAGGCCATGAAATCAGTGATGCTCTGAAGGCTTGTAAGGCGCATGTCATCGCCTTCGGGATCGTCGTCCTCGTCCAGAGGTTCATCTGAGACAGAGTGGCTTGAGAGCAGTCTTTTTATCATAAACTGAAGAAAACCATCGCCGGCAGAAAGCTTGTGGCTTCCGGGCAGGGCGGCTTCACGGATCTTGTAGACGGCATATCCTTCCGGGAGGTTTTCGCCTGAAAGACGGACCTTTATGCGGTTCTGTCCGAGCCATACAAGCAGGCTTGTAAAGCGGCTGTCTATTTTTTTTATGTCAGAGCTTATGATGCCGCCTTCTTCATCAAACTCGAAGGAGGTGCGGTATTCCGGGTTGGTAAACACCCCGTCAGAGTGATGAGCCCATTTTTTATGTCTGTTGTCGAGTATCATTATCGGTGATTCGGGGGATGCCTCCTGCGCATCGTTTCTGACTACTTTGTAGGTGCAGATATTCTTTTCTCTATTGTCTTCCGGCTGATTTGAAAAATCAAAAACGGGCATGCGTTTACCTCCTGAGTTTTGTAATATGCTGTGACAGGCACAGTGTATGCCAAAGGACTGGCAATACGTGCTGCGGGCTGTTCTGAACAGTTACGATTATACTATGATTACCGCAAAATGGCTATAAAAACCTGTGTAAGACAGGGGACGGTTCTCTGTCTTAAGACAGAGAACCGTCCCCTGTCTTACTTTTGTTGAGTATTGACAAACTACAAAAGGAATGGGAAAATACCATTAAATAGTACAATCTTGGCGCTATAATAAGGGTGTGAGCAGTTGGTTTTTTTGAGAAAGGAACAGAGAGATGAAAATCAGACTTGAAAAGCTGACAAAGAAATATCCCAGTCGGGACAGGAAGAGCAGGGAGGAGGTTACGGCGGTCAGTAACTTCGATTATGAGGTTCCGGATGGGAAGCTTATCGGGCTTCTTGGACCTTCCGGCTGTGGAAAGAGTACGGCACTTAATATGATATGCGGCCTTGAGAAGCCTACTACCGGGAGGATATGGTTTGACGATGATGATGTGACTGATCTGCCGCCCGAAAAGAGGGGAGTCGGCATGGTGTTCCAGAGCTATGCTCTTTACCCGCATCTGACGGTCCGGCAGAATATTATGTTTCCTCTGGAGAATTTCAAGGGAAAGGACAAGCTTTCCAAGGAGGAAATGATGGCTAAGGCGGATGAAGCTGCACGCCTGGTTCAGATAGACCAGTTGATGGACAGGAAACCGGGGGAGATGTCCGGAGGACAGCAGCAGAGGGTGGCTATCGCGCGCGCTCTGGTTAAGCGCCCGCGGGTACTTCTGCTGGACGAGCCGTTATCAAACCTGGATGCAAGGCTCAGGCTGCAGACCCGGGAGGAGATCCGCCGTATTCAAAGAGAAACCGGTATCACAACAATTTTCGTTACCCATGACCAGGAGGAGGCTATGAGTATTTCAGATTATATTGTTGTTATGAATGTCGGTGAGATAAACCAGATAGGGAAACCGCAGGAAGTATATGACAGCCCGGTAAACCTTTTTGTTGCAAAGTTCCTTGGAACTCCGCCTATCAATGTGTTTGACGGTGAGATAAAGAATAACGCTCTGTTTGTTGGCAATGACAGGATCCTTGAGAATACAGGACTGGGAGACCAGAAGGTTACGGTCGGGATCCGTCCGGAAGGCTTTTTGCCTGATCCGGAGGGAAGCCTTGTTTGCGAACTGAGCTCTATCGAGGTGATGGGAAGGGACACCAGTGTTGTGGCTTCGCATCCGGCATGCCAGGCATCATCGCTCCGTGCAATAATCGGTTCTGACAGCAGAGAAGGACTGAAAACGGGAGAAGTAAGATTCAAAATAAAACCCGATAAGGTGCATATCTTTGACTCTGAACAGGTACGTATTTCGTAACAGAGGCTTAGGATATATATTTATAGTAAATACCATTGAAGATCTTATTCTGGTTTACTATGATTGAAGATCGTTCAGGCAATACGCGATTATCATGTATCATGGTGAAGGCACTTTGGGTGTTTGCTATAAAACGGATGTTTCTTTAATGGTTCATTTAGCCGGTCTGCTGTGCTTCTGTCAGGCGGGTGTAATGAGCAGATACGTATAGGGAGACAGTTATTATGGAGAAAAAATCGATGAAGGGCTGGCTGTATCTTCTGCCTGCCATTCTTTTCCTGGGAGTTTTCATGGTCTACCCTCTTGTGGATGTATGCATTTATTCTATTGAGGAAGGCTACAATTCCGCTTCTCAGACCTTTTACGGTTATGGGAAGTATAATTTCAGTTATGTTCTGCGGGATCCTTATTTCCTGCAGGCTATCAAAAACACATTCCTGCTCGTGATCATCACGGTGCCGCTTTCGACGATCATGGCGCTGCTGATATCACTTGCGCTCAGCTCCATTAAAAAGTTCAAGGAGCTTTTCCAGACGATCTATTTCCTTCCGTATGTGACTAATACGCTTGCGGTCGGACTTGTTTTTATGATCCTGTTTAAGAAAACACCTTACTCGGACGGCATGATCAATGCGCTTATCCATCTTTTCGGTGGCAGCAGCATCGATTTTATCGAGGGACCCTACTGGGCGAAAATGCTCGTTATGTGTATATATACTATCTGGGTAGTGCTTCCGTTTAAGATCCTCATCCTGACCAGTGCGCTTGCTTCGGTAAATCCGGTTTACTATAAGGCTGCAAAGGTGGATGGAACCTCTTCATTCCGGATCTTCAGGAAGATCACGCTTCCGATGATATCGCCGATGATATTCTATCTGGTCATTACGGGCTTTATCGGAGCTTTCAAGGCATACAGCGACGAGGTTGCTATTTTCGGTACAGACCTTAATGCATCCGGCATGAACACTATAGTCGGATACATTTATGACATGCTTTATGGAGACAGCGGCGGATATCCATCGTATGCTTCTGCCGCGGCGCTGATACTTTTCGTGATAGTACTTACGATTACATGCATCAACCTTCTGATCAGCAATCGAAATGTACATTATTCATGATTGAAAGGACAGCCCGAAGCACCTGCTGCTGAGCTGCTGTGTGCCGGCGGCACACGTTCAGCAACGGCCGAAGCGGAGCGTAGACCTGTACGAACATGATTAAACAGGCAAAAATCCTGTCTCTGGAAGCAATTTGCATGGATTTCTGCCCGTATCTGTTCAGATCCTGAAAAGATACAAACTGCTATTATTCATAAAGCGAGGGAATCTGTATGGAAAAAAACAGTGCAGCGAATAAGAAGAGGACGGAACACCCGGTCAGAAAAACGCTTGTTTATATTTTTCTTGTTATCTGGGGTCTGGTAGTGCTGTTTCCGTTTTACTGGATGATCCTGACCTCTGTTAAGAGCTACAGCTCCTATAATTCTGAATATGTACCGAAGTTCTTTACAACGTCGCCTACTTTTCAGAACTATAAGGATGCATTTACGGCGGTACCGCTTGCAAGGTATTTCCTGAATACGATCATTTTTACCGTGATCACAACCGCGCTCATGCTGATAGTCATCGTGCTTTCGGCATATGCGTTTGCAAGGCTTGACTTCCGCGGAAGAAATATTACATTCACACTCTTTCTTTCACTAATGATGATACCGAACGAGCTGGTCATCATCACGAACTTCATGACCATCACAAACCTGGGGCTTCGAAATACTTTTACCGGCCTTATACTTCCTTCGGTCACGTCCATATTCTACATCTATCTGCTTAAGGAGAATTTTGAGCAGGTTCCGGACGAGCTCTATAAGGCAGCCAAGGTGGATGGTACTTCGGATTTCAAGTATCTGGTAAAGGTCATGATCCCCATCTGTAAGCCGACTGTTATCACCATAGTGATACTGAAGGTCATCGAGTGCTGGAACTCATCTGTATGGCCGAGGCTCATCACTGATGACGAGGCATATTTCCTTGTTTCAAACGGGATCCAGGAGATCCGTGAAAACGGTTTCGGGCGTGAGAATGTGCCGGCTATGATGGCCGCTGTCGTGATCATTTCTGTGCCGCTGGTGGTTCTGTTCCTGATCTTCCACAATAAGATAATGGAAGGCGTGTCGCGGGGAGGTACCAAGGGATGAAAAGATCGATCATAAAAAGAAGAAAACTGCCCGGGATCATGTTCGTACTCTGCGCGGTAATGTCAGCTATGCTACTGGCAGGCTGCCATGGCTCCGGGGAACGCACCGAGTTTGCGGTGCCGGAAGAATTTGACAGCTCGAAGAAAATGGAGATCACTTTCTGGGCGAAAAATGACACGAACAAGACTCAGACCAGAATCTATGAAAAGGCGATCAAAGATTTTCAGGAACTGTATCCGAACATAACCGTGAATATGCGTCTTTACACGGATTATGGAAAGATTTATAACGATGTCATTACCAATATCGCAACCGAGACTACACCGAATGTCTGCATTACATATCCTGACCATATAGCGACATATATGACGGGAAGCAATGTTGTGGTTCCACTTGACGTGCTGTTCGAGGATGAGAATTACGGGTTCGGCGGGGCTGAACTTTTATACGACGGCCCATCTCGTGATGAAGTGATACCGGAATTTCTGGATGAGTGTATTCTGGGCGGGAACTATTATGCGGTTCCGTATATGCGGTCGACGGAGGCATGCTATATCAATAAGACCTTTGTAGAGAAGCTGGGATATACTCTTCCGGAGACTCTTACCTGGGATTTTGTGTGGGAAGTGTCGGAGGCTGCGCTTGAGAAGGATGCGGACGGGATGTTTGCGCTTAACGGACAGAAGGTCATGATCCCGTTCATTTACAAGTCGACCGACAATATGATGATCCAGATGCTTAAGCAGAAGGATGCGCCGTATTCCACGGAAGAGGGCGAGATACAGATGTTCAATGATACTACACGGGATCTTCTCAAGGAGATCGCGGTGCATGCAAAATCCGGAGCCTTTTCTACATTTAAGATTTCCAGTTATCCGGCGAACTTCCTGGATGCAGGGCAGTGTGTATTTGCTGTGGATTCCACCGCAGGCGCCACCTGGATGGGTGCAGATGCACCGCTTTCGGATATAGCGGAAGACAAGAAGGTGGATTTTGAAACCGCAGTAATGACGGTGCCGCAGTTCGATCCTGAAAACCCAAAGATGATCTCACAGGGACCTTCTGTCTGCATCTTTAATAAGAGTGATCCGCAGGTGGTTCTGGCCTCGTGGCTGTTTACCCAGTATCTGCTGACAAACGATGTACAGAATGCCTACTCTGAGACTGAGGGTTATGTGCCTGTGACCAAAAAGGCGCAGGAGTCGGAGGAGTATCAGGACTATCTTGCGAAGATCGGGGAAGATGACCTGGAGCATTATGAGGTGAAGATAAAAGCGGCGGAGCTGCTGATGGAGAATACGCAGAACACCTTTGTCACACCGGTCTTTAACGGATCGGCTTCGCTTCGCGATGCGGCAGGACATCTCATTGAGACTGTTACAAAATCGGTGCGCCGCAAGGCGGAAGCTGACGATGCGTTTCTGGACGGGCTGTTCAGCGACGCTGCAGCACTCTATCACCTTGATCAGGGCAGCACAGGGTCAGTGACCGGCGGTAAAAAGGAACTTGGCCCGCTTCCGGCCGGCTCGAAAGCTCTGCTTATCACTCTTGCGGTTGTCTGGGTTCTTATCGGACTTTACTGGATTAGGCAGAAGATGAAAAGCAGGAGCTGAGTGGCAGCCATATTTGAAAGGTGGAACATATGAAAAAGACAGAAATACTTGTTTTATTGGCGGCAGGATGCATTCTGTGCTCTTTACAGTCAGCAGTATCCGCCGCAGGGATCGATCTTACAGATAAGGAAGTAATAAAAACTATACAGACCCGCCTGAACGCAGAAGGCTTTGACTGTGGAACCCCGGACGGTGTGTCAGGTGCCAGAACAAAGCAGGCGATCAGCGATTACCGCGCGAAGGAGGGGCTTGAAGCAGGCGATCAGATAGACTCAGCGCTTTTCAATTCCCTGATGCTTGATGCTGACGGAGAAGAACTTGTTCAGACTGTTTACGAGGTTTCGGATGAAGTTTTTAATGATGCCGGAATTAAGGGAACAGTTGACGATGTGATACTTTATCAGTATGATCTGTATATTGCGGCATCTCCCGCTGAAGCTTATGTGGAAGGTGATGATGCACAGCTGGAAGCTGCGGAGATTCTTGCATCGGGTTTTGCGGGCAGAATCATTGAGAATGAGGAGTATGATTACCTCTGGGATACGGTAACATTTAAGTATGGGGATCTGCCGGAGACAGTCAGCAGAAAAGATGATGCGGCGGGTGTGACTCCGTCACTCCAGAAGTTTCTTGGAGAGTATGAGACTTTTATGAACGAATACTGTGATTTCCTGGAGACTTACGATGAAACCAATTTTACCCAGCAGACACAGTACCTGCGGCTCACAAAAGAATATGCCGGGCACACAGCGGAAGCAGAAGAACTTGACCGGGATAATATGTCAGAAGCAGATTTAAAATATCTTGACAGTGTGATGGAGAGGATAGATACGAGTCTTGAGTCCGTGACGGGCGCAGTGGCCCGAGTAAGTGAAGGCACTGTCCACAAATAACTTCCAAAATCTGCTTGTCTAAATTCCGCCCTGACTGCGTTGTCGTCAGTCGCCGCAGCCCGCTACGCCTCCTTCCTCCGCCTTGCAGGGCGAAATTTATCCTGCGCATCTTTCGAAAGTTATTCATGTACAGTGCCTAAATGTTCAGCGCAAGGTAATCTGCCTGATCGGTATTCTGTTCATTCTTTCCACAGCCCACTGCTTCATACACCCGGAATCCCGTCCTTCAGAGCAGGGGGATTGACCGGATGGGGTATGTCGTTTATAATATGATTCGAAGGTCCGAAGAACCTTCAGCGCGCGGATAGTCCCGAAAGCGGGGAGTGGATACCGGACTGTACATTAACACATTTGTGTATTCCAGAAAGGAGACGGGATCTCATGAAAAAGACAGCGTTACTTATGATCGCATCAGCGGCAGTTCTTGCTTTGGGAAGCTATGGCGTTTCTGCTGAGGAAAAAGCCGAGGGCGTTATGACTTATGCCGAGTATATGGAGGCTGAGCTGGATTCAGAGGTGGTTGTTGAGACATATGTTCAGGCAAAACAGTCCTGGTGGGAGGACAAGGCTACACTTTACACCCAGGATGAGGAAGGCGCTTATTTTGTATATAACGCAGAATGCTCTGAGGAAGACTATGAGAAGCTTGTAGAAGGTCAGAAGATAAAAGTCACAGGCTATAAGTCAGAGTGGTCAGGTGAGATCGAGATCGTCGACGCTGTTATCGAGATCGAGGATGGAAACTATATAGCAGAGGCCGTTGATGCAACAGATCTCCTCGGCAAGGATGAACTGATCGACCATCAGAACCAGCTTGTATCCTTTAAGGGAATGACAGTCGAAGCCAAGACCGATGATGAAGGCAACGAGCTCAACTACTTCTACAACTGGGACAACTCCGGCGAAGAAGGAGACGATCTGTACTTTGATGTATCACTCAACGGTGAAACCTACACCTTTACCGTAGAGTCATATCTGTGCGATAAGGATTCCGATGTGTACAAGGCAGTAGAAGAACTGAAAGCAGGCGACGTAGTAGACCTTGAAGGCTTCCTGTACTGGTACGAAGGAGCCAACCCGCACATCACATCAGTAACAGCAGCACAGTAAATACGAGGTGTAAAACACAGGGGACGGTTCTCCGTGCTGAGAAATCAGCACAGAGAACCGTCCCCAATGTCATTTATTTAAGTGTTTTGAATAAGTATATGTAAAATTGCCAACAACCAGCCGTAGTGGGAGGACTGACCATATGGACGGAACCGTTCGGACTATCTCACATAAACTGAGAGTATAGCTGCCCATCCTTCGTCACTGTTTGAGCGTTTTTTGCGAGTTTGCCGAATG